>DAIOEQ010000349.1:0-1633 GCA_036746215.1 Prevotella sp. | reverse complement strand
CGCTGCAAACACCAATAGATAAACGGAATAACAAAGATGACACGAGAAGAAAACGAAGCTCGGTTGGCATATCTCAAGAACATTGTCTTGAACATGCCGCAGAAGCCAGGCAGCTATCAATATTATGACAAGCGAAGGGAGCCAGGGCAAAACCCAGACCCCACTCATATCATCTATGTGGGCAAGGCCAAGCACTTAAAGAACCGCGTGTCGAGTTACTTCCACAAGGAGGTGGACAGGTACAAGACGAAGGTGCTTGTCTCCAAGATCCAGGACATCACCTACACCGTAGTCAACACGGAGGAAGACGCCCTGTTGCTTGAGAACTCGCTCATCAAGAAATACAACCCGCGCTACAACGTGCTCTTGAAGGACGGCAAGACCTATCCCAGCATCTGCGTGACCAACGAGTTTTTCCCGCGCATCTTCAAGACCCGTCACATCAACAAGCGCGTGGGCACATATTTCGGTCCTTATCCCCACATCTCAGCCATGTACAACGTGCTTGAGCTTATCAACAAGGTCTTCAAGCCCAGGCGTTGCCACCAGCCCTTGTCGCGCGAGGGAGTGGCGCTGGGGCGCTACAAGACCTGCCTGGAGTATCATCTCCACAACTGCGGAGGTTGCTGCGTGGGCAAGCAGTCGTGGGACGATTACCAAGAGAACATCCGCCAAGCGAAGGAAGTGCTCAAGGGCAACACACGCGAACTGTCAGAATGGCTCTACGCCGAGATGATGGAGAAGGCCAAGGCCCTAAAGTTCGAAGAGGCGCAAGCCCTAAAAATGCGCTACCAACTGCTCCAGGAGTTCGTGTCGAAGAGCGAAGTGGTAAGCCACACCATCACCGACGTGGACGTGTTCACCATTGTGGACGACGACCATCAGCACAACGCCTACATCAACTACCTGCACGTGAAGAACGGCACCATCAACCAGAGCTTCACCTATGAGTATCGGCGCAAGCTCGACGAGAGCGACGAGGACCTGCTCATGCTCGCCATACCTGAGATACGCGAGCGTTTCGCCTCCAGCGCCAAGGAGGTCATCGTGCCGTTTGAGATGGAGTGGCAGTTGCCCGACGCCTCATTTTTCGTGCCCCAGCGCGGCGACAAGCGCCACCTGCTGGAACTGTCGGAGATGAACGGCAAGCAGTATAAGTTCGACCGCCTGAAACAGGCCGAGAAGCTCAATCCCGAGCAGAAGCAGACACGCCTCATGAAGGAGCTCCAGACCAAGCTCGGCCTGAAGAAGTTGCCCTATCAGATAGAGTGCTTCGACAACTCCAACATCTCCGGCTCCGACGCCGTGGCGGGATGCATCGTCTACAAAGGCATGAAACCCTCAAGGAAGGACTACCGCAAGTACAACATCAAGACCGTCGTGGGCCCCGACGACTACGCCTCCATGCAGGAAGTGGTGCGCCGCCGCTACAAGCGCATGCAAGAGGAGGGCACGTCCCTACCCGACCTCATCATCACCGACGGTGGCCGGGGACAGATGGATGTGGTGCGCGAGGTGGTGGAAGACGAGCTCCACCTGTCCATTCCCATCGCCGGACTGGCCAAGGACGACCGTCACCGCACCACTACCTGATGCGCAACCAAGGCCAGATACGCGACACCATGTTTGTTGA
>DAIOEQ010000348.1:0-1729 GCA_036746215.1 Prevotella sp. | reverse complement strand
GGCATGCTGACGAAATACTTGGAGAACAGCGACTATGACATTGCTCACTCGTGGGTCATCGGGGACCGTGAGAGCGACGCCGAGCTGGCTCGCAACTTGGGTTGCAAAGCGCTCATCCTGGGCAAAGACGGCATGACGTGGGACAAGATCGCCGAGACACTCTTTGCCGGCGAACGCACAGCCGAGGTGGAACGCAACACCAAGGAGACACAAATAGACGTAAAGATCAACCTCGACGGATCAGGCAAGACCGACATCTCGACAGGCATCGGCTTTTTCGACCACATGTTGGAGCAGATTGGCAAGCATGGCATGATGGATCTCGCCATCCACACCAAGGGTGACCTTTGGGTGGACGAGCACCACACCATCGAGGACACAGGCATCGCCTTGGGCGAGTGTCTGCGCAAGGCCTTAGGCGACAAGCGCGGCATAGAGCGCTATGGTTACTGCCTGCCCATGGATGATTGCCTCTGCCAGGTGGCCCTCGATTTCGGCGGCAGGCCCTGGCTGGTGTGGGACGCAGCGTTTCATCGCGAGAAGATTGGCGAGATGCCCACGGAGATGTTCTTCCATTTTTTCAAGAGCCTCAGCGACGCGGCACTCATGAACCTGAACATCAAGGCGGAAGGTCAGAACGAACACCACAAGATAGAAGGCATCTTCAAGGCCTTGGCGCGCAGCTTGAAGATGGCAGTAAAAAGAGACATCTATCACTTCGAGCTCCCCAGCACAAAGGGGACGTTGTGACAGATGTCTCTTGATAACGTGGCCGACAATCGTTAACGCTTGATCATCGACAAGAAGTATTGGTGTACACGGAGGTCGTCATTGAGTTCCGGGTGGAACGCCGTGACCAACTGGTTGCCCTGACGGGCAGCCACGATATGGCCATCAACCTCAGCCAAGACCTTGGCGTCGCCCTCCACCTTATCTATGTAAGGAGCACGAATGAAGGTCATGGGGATGTCGCCCACAGGACCGAAAGGTGCCACCGTGGCGAAGCTACCAAGCTGACGGCCATAGGCATTCCGCTTCACGCAGATGTCCATGGTGGCCAGGCGCTCACGGTTTTCGCCTTCCACAGTCTTGGCCAACAGAATAAGGCCGGCGCAGGTGCCAAACACAGGCAGTCCACCGACAATGGCGTCACGGATGGGCTGAAGCAACTGGAGATCGTGGAGAAGCTTCGACTGGGTGGTCGACTCGCCACCGGGGATGATCAGCCCGTCCTTCGGCTGGTCCCAATCGGCCAACTGGCGAATCTCGAAACTGTCGACGCCCAACCGCCGAAGCATCGCCTCGTGCTCCACAAAAGCCCCTTGAAGGGCAAGCACAGCTATTCTCATACGCTTATTTTCCTCTCTCGGCCATCAAGGTCTTGATCTCGTCCTCATTGATGCCGACCATGGCAGGACCGAGATCCTCACTCAGTTCGGCAACCTTCTTCGGGTCGTTGTAGTTGGTGACGGCCTGCACGATGGCGGCCGCACGCTTGGCGGGATTGCCGCTCTTGAAGATACCCGAACCTACAAAGACGCCCTCGGCACCCAACTGCATCATCAGCGCAGCGTCGGCGGGGGTGGCCACACCACCGGCGGCGAAGTTCACCACAGGCAACTTGCCGTTGTCATGCACAAACTTCACCAGGTCATAGGGAGCCTGCAACTGCTTGGCTGCCTCAAACAACTCATCCTCGGACATGCTCACCAAGCGATGGATTTCGCTC
>DAIOEQ010000347.1:0-1844 GCA_036746215.1 Prevotella sp. | reverse complement strand
AGGCGCCCCTCGCGCAGGAGGGCATACGCTGGCTGGTCTGTGTCATACCCGCCCTGTTGCTCCTGCTGGCCATGTGGATCATCTCCAAGTATGAGCTCACCGACGAGGTGATCGACGACATCAACCGGAAGATAGAGGCCCGTCACGCCGCCGACAAATGACAAACCCATCCGGGCGCCACCCTGCGGTGCGCCCTCTTTAACCCATAACGACTGAAACATGAAAAAGAACCTTGTCACGCTGGCCCTCGCTGTGGCCAGCCTGTTGCCCGCGCAGGGCCAAACGCTGAAGGAGGCCGCCGCCGGAAAGTTCCTGATAGGCGCCGCCGTCAACACCGACGTGGTGTGGGAGCGCGACGCGCCCGCCGCCGACATCGTGAAAAACCAATTCAACTCCATCGTGGCCGAGAACTGCATGAAGGCGGAGAAGATACACCCCGAGGAGCACCGCTACGACTGGCGCGACGCCGACCAGACCGTGAAGTTCGGCGAGGAGAACGGGCAGACCGTCATCGGCCACACCCTCATCTGGCACTCGCAGTGCCCGGCCTGGATGTTCCGCGACAGCCAGGGCAAGCGCGTCTCGCGCGAGGTGCTCATCGACCGCATGTACCACCACATCACCGACGTGGTGACGCGCTACAAGGGCCGCGTCAAGGGCTGGGACGTCATCAACGAAGCGCTCAACGACGACGGCACCTACCGCCATACGCCGTACCTCGACATCATCGGCCCCGACTACTTCGTGCTGGCCTTCCAGTTCGCCCATGCCGCCGACCCCGACGCCGAGCTCTACTACAACGACTACTCGCTCGACAAGCCTGCCAAGCGCGAGGGTGTGGTGCGCCTGGTGAAGATGCTCAAGGAGAAGGGCTGCCGCATCGACGCCGTGGGCATGCAGAGCCACTGCGGCCTCGACTACCCCGACCTCACGGAGTATGAGAAGTCCATCCAGGCCTACATCGCCGCCGGCGTCAACGTGCAGTTCACCGAGCTCGACATCAACGTGCTGCCCAACCCCAAGGGCTTCGGCGGAGCGGCCATCGAGCAGAACGCCGCCTACCGCGAGCAGATAGACCCCTACCGCAAGGGCTTGCCCAAGAAGGTGGAGAAGCAGCTCACACAGCGCTATCTCGACCTCTTCAAGCTCTATAAGAAGTATGCCGACCACGTCAACCGCGTCACCCTGTGGGGCGTCTACGACAAGACCTCGTGGCTCAACGGCTGGCCCGTGCCCGGACGCACCAACTATCCCCTCTTCTTCGACCGCGACTACAAGGCCAAGCCCGTGGTGAAGGAGGTCGTCAAGTTGCTCACTGACAATCAGAAATAATAACAATGTAGGTGAGCGGGCGTCCGAGGCGCGCCGCCGCTGGCGAGACAGCGACGGCCCGCCAGTGGGTGCCCGCACCCTAAAAACAAGGAAAGGACAAAACGATGAAAACAAGATACCTGTTTCCGGAGGACTACATGGCCGATCCGTCGGCCAATGTCTTCGATGGCAAGTTGTATGTCTACCCCTCTCACGACCGCGACAGCGGGGCGGCGTTTGACGACGATGGCGGCCACTTCCAGATGCGCGACTATCACGTGCTGCGCCTGGAGGGCGACCCGATGACCGCCGCCGTGACCGACTGCGGCAAGATACTCGACGTAGACGACGTGCCCTGGGCGGAGAAGCAGATGTGGGACAACGACGTGGTGGAGATCCGCGGGCGCTACCACCTCATCTTCTCGGCCAAGGACTACAACGGCGTGTTCCACCTCGGCGTGGCCGTGGCCGACCGCCCCGAAGGGCCCTTCACGCCGCAGCCCGACCCCATCCGCGGCTCTTACAGCATCGAC
>DAIOEQ010000346.1:0-1852 GCA_036746215.1 Prevotella sp. | reverse complement strand
TTATTGCAACTCTTCACTCAAATCGTACCAAATTATTTTTTTAACGTCACTTAGGTCAGTATGCCTGTTCATGCACGCCCTTCACGGCGCGTCCGCTGGGGTCGTTCAGGTTCTTGAACGAGGCGTCCCAGGCCAGCGCCTCGGCCGTGGAGCAAGCCACGCTGGGCACGCTGGGCACCGACCGCGCCGCCGAGTCGCTGGGGAAGTGCTCGGCGAAGATGGAGCGGTAGCAGTATTCCTCCTTGTTCTGCGGCGGGTTGATGGGGAACCGTTCGGCGGCATGCGCCATCTCCTCGTCGCTGACACTGCTTGCGGCTATCTGCTTCAGCGTGTCAATCCACGAGTATCCCACGCCGTCGGAGAACTGCTCTTTTTGTCGCCATGCCACCTCCTCGGGCAGCAGGTCGGCAAAGGCGTCGCGCACGATTTTCTTTTCGATGGTCTTGCCCGGGCACAACTTGTAGTTCGGGTTGAGGCTCATCGCGACATCCAGGAACTCTCGGTCGAGGAAGGGCACGCGGCCCTCGACGCCCCATGCCGAAAGACTCTTGTTGGCGCGGAGACAATCGTAGAGGTAGAGCTTGGAGAGCTTGCGCAACGTCTCCTTGTGGAACTCGGTGGCGTTGGGCGCGCGGTGGAAGTAGAGGTAGCCGCCGAATATCTCGTCGGCGCCCTCACCCGAGAGCACCATCTTGATGCCCATCGACTTGATGACGCGCGCCAGCAGGTACATCGGCGTGGAGGCGCGCACGGTGGTCACGTCATAGGTCTCGATGAAATAGATGACATCACGTATGGCGTCGAGGCCTTCCTGGATGGTGTAGTTGATTTCGTGGTGCACGGTTCCTATGTGGTCGGCCACCAGTCGGGCCTTGGCCAAGTCGGGCGCGCCCTTGAGGCCGACGGCAAACGAGTGGAGACGCGGCCAGTAAGCCTCGGTCTCGCATCCGTTCTCGATGCGCTTGGCGGAGTATTTCTGCGCGATGGCAGAGATGACGCTTGAGTCGAGGCCGCCCGAGAGCAGCACGCCATAGGGCACGTCGCTCATGAGTTGCCGCTTCACGGCGCCCGTCAGGCTGTCGCGCACGGCCCTCACGCTGTCCTCATAGCTCAGCGTTGACACGGGCTTGCCCTCGAAGCTGACATCCTTGAAACCCTCGGCGCCCGCCTCGCCCGTGAGGCTGTAGTAGGGCTTCATGCCCGGTTCCTTGCTCCAATAGTAGTGGCCGGGCAGGAAAGGCTCATAGCGGTCGCATTGGCCTTCGAGGGCTTTCAGCTCCGAAGCCACATAGACGGTGCCGTCGTCATCATAGCCTATATAAAGAGGTATGACCCCGATGGGGTCGCGTGCGATGAGAAAGGAGTCGTCCTCGCGGTTGTAAAGGGCGAAGGCGAAGATGCCCGACAGGCGGTTGAGCCCCCCGACGATGTCGCCCTGGCGCATCAGCGGCAGGATGACCTCGCAGTCGGACCCCGTCTGGAAGGGGTAGCCCGCAAACTGCGCCCGCAAGTCCTGGTGGTTGTATATCTCGCCATTCACGGCAAGCACCTGTTTCTTGTCGGGCGAGAACAGGGGTTGTCGCCCCGACTCGGGGTCCACGATGCTGAGGCGCTCGTGGCAGAGGATGGCCGAGCCACCCGTGTAGATGCCGCTCCAGTCAGGCCCACGATGCCTGATCTTTTGGCTCATTCTCAATGCTTTCTGTCTCAACTGAGGAGTCTGCTCCTGGATGTTGAAAATACCTACTATTCCGCACATGGTTGCTAAAGTTGTGAGTTGAAGTTTTATATTTCTTTCCTTTTGTATAGTTGTAGCCGCAAAATTACGACATTTTGTCATTAATCCATATCT
>DAIOEQ010000345.1:1727-1949 GCA_036746215.1 Prevotella sp. | reverse complement strand
GACAATGCAGCCGGCATACTGGCCGACTACGAGATAGTGGTCGACGCCACCGACAACTCCGAGTCGAAATTCTTTATCAACGACGCCTGCGTGGCCGCAGGCAAGCCGCTGGTGCACGGTGGCATCAACCAGTTTTCGGGTAATGTGATGACCATACTGCCCGGCACGGCCAACTACCGCGACCTCTTTGGCAACCAGCCGCACAATCCCGTGCCCAGCTCC
>DAIOEQ010000345.1:0-1624 GCA_036746215.1 Prevotella sp. | reverse complement strand
GAGCACTGAAAAAGTATCAATCCCAGCGAGTTGGTAGGTGCACCATACAGTGTCTTTCCCTGAAAAAAGTTGACTCATAAAAAGTTTAATTATGAGTTTTAAAGTAGAATTGAAGTCGACGCACTATGACGAGGCCTTGCAGTTGAGGAAGCAGGGGCTCTCATACCGTGCCATCAGTGCAAAAACAGGTGTGAGCAAGACGCAACTTCACCGCTGGCTGCGTATCTTTGCAGAAAAAAAGCCACTGCCAATGAGAAGGAAAGTCAAAGCACGCAGAGCGGCGGGCGTGCGGCCTCCGGAGCGCACCGGCACGAAGGCTCCATCCGTGGAGACCCTTGAACAGAAAGTGAAGCGCCTTGAGAAAGAGCTTGGTGAGGCCCGCCTGCGCGCCGACTTCTATGACGAGATGATCAATGTGGCCGAGAGCAAGTTCGGGATACAGATAAGAAAAAAAGCTGGCGCCAAACGATAGAGACCCTGCATGCGCGCGAGCCGAAGGCCTATGCCGTCTGGCCGCTGTGCAAATTATTTGGCGTAAGCAAGCAGGCATACTACAAGAGCAACGGCGCCGCGTCCGCAAGAAAGGCGGCCCAGGAGTCGTTCGCCCTTGAGTTCATACGCGCAATCCGCTCCATGGACCCAGGCATCGGCGGCATGAAGCTGTGGCGCATGTACAGGGACTCGTTCCCCGACATGGACAGGGTCGGCCGCGACCGGTTCGAGGACATAATCGACCGTTACGGCCTGAAGGTGAGGCGGAAGATGCGCAAGCCCCGCACCACCGACTCCTCCCACGGCCTGCCCCTGTTCCCTAACCTTGCCAGAGACCTCATTCCCACAGCCGTCAACCAGTTGTGGGTCAGCGACATCACATACATCCCCGTATGGCTCGACGACTCCCGCTACGCATTCTGCTACCTGAGCATGGTGACCGACGCCTACAGTCACGAGATCATCGGCTGGGCCGTCGGTCCGAGTCTCGACTCCGCCTATCCGCTTCAGGCGCTTGAGATGGCGAAGGGGCGCTGCGGCGGGGATGGCAGAGGGCTGATCCACCACAGCGACAGGGGCGTCCAGTACGCCAGCCGGGAGTACGTGGGAGCCCTCTCGGACAGCGGCATACGAATCAGCATGACCGAAAACGGAGACCCGAAGGAGAACGCCGTCGCCGAGCGCGTCAACTCGACAATGAAGAACGAGCTGCTGATGGGCATGCGCTTCCGGTCGGTGGAGGAGGTCAGAGGCGCCGTCGGCAAAGCCGTGCGCTTCTACAACAACATGCGCCCGCACATGAGCCTGGACATGATGACGCCCGCCCAGGCGGCCCGCTGCCGCGGAGAAATAGCAAAATGGTGGCGGAGTTATCGCGAAGAGGCAATAAAAAAGGGCTGTGCCGGGTGATAATCGCTGAAAACAGTTTACCTTTGCCGCAGTGTTGGGGTTGTCTTCCGGCCTACGGCCTCCAGACAACCCCAACACGGAATGGAAGGGACACCCAGTCAACCCCCATCAGGGATATGTTTAACCGAGTCAACTTTTATCAGGGATGGCCCCAAAAACAGTCAACCAAAATCAGGAAAAGACATGGCATGCCACGTCCCTACAGCATTCATCGCTGTTGGGT
>DAIOEQ010000344.1:0-1979 GCA_036746215.1 Prevotella sp. | reverse complement strand
AGGCTCATATCTTACCAACTTATTTTTTCACCGTCACTAAACAGGCAATAACATAATAAGTTTACCACGTACCAGCCTATCATCACGAGACCTAACATCGAATAACTCAACAACCTAAACTCAAGGCATCCTTGTCGGCCGGAAGCGGTCGCAAGGATGCCTTTGCATGATGGGCACAAGAGCGCGCCATCGTGACGCGCAAGGAGCAGAAGGCATACCATAAATCTTTTCCAAGATATTGTAACACATCCAGGCACTTTTCATTGTAACTTTGCAACCGCAAACACAAAGAAAATGAGCGACGAGGGCGTCACGCCACGCCCTTCACGCCGCTCCAACACCATGACACCATGACACACAAGAAACAAAAACTACACGCCACGGCCCTCTGTTTGTTGGTCCCCGCCTGCTCCTTGGCGCAATCGCCTACCACCGACAGCGTGTCGCCAGCCGACACCCTGGGGCACACCACACAGCTCCACGAAGTGGTGGTGAGCAAGGGCATGATGACCACGCGACGCCTGCCTGGAGCGCAAAACTCACTTTACATCGGACGCGACGAACTGTTCAAGGCCGCCTGCTGCAACTTGGGCGAGAGCTTTGTCACCAATCCCAGTGTCGACGTGAACTACAGCGACGCCACCACTGGCGCCCAGCAAATCAAGCTCCTCGGACTGAGCGGCACCTATGTGCAGCTCCTCACCGAGACGCAACCGGCCTACAGAGGCGCGGCCCTGCCCTACCAGCTCAGTTTCATACCCGGCAACTGGATGAAGAGCATACAGGTGTCAAAGGGCAACTCATCGGTGAAAAACGGCTATGAGGCCATGACAGGGCAAATCAACGTGGAATACCTGAAGCCAGAGGAAGACACAGGAGCCGACATCAGCGTGTACGGGAACACGATGACACGGCTCGTGGCCGACGCCGACGCTAACTTCCACATACGGGGAAACAAGAACGTCAGCACCGAACTGTTGGGCCACTTCGAAAACAACTGGAGTCACCACGACGGCAACGGCGACGGTTTTCAGGACGACCCCAACGTGCGGCAGTACAACCTGCAGAACCGATGGTATGCCAAGGCCGGCAACTACCTGTTTCACGGCGGACTGGAAATGATCCGCGAGAACCGCTCAAGCGGACAGGCCAAGGGCCACGCGCAAGCCATGGACGGCATGGGACTCTACCACATCGGCGTAGAAAACAACCACTATGGAGCCTACATGAAGCACGCCCTCATCACCGACGCGACACACGGCGGCAACCTCGCGCTCATGGGCCGCGTGTCGATGCACCAGCAAGACGCCACCTACGGACTGCGCGCTTACGCCGTGAACGAGAAGAACGCCAACGCCCAACTGATGTACGAGACGGGCATAGGCACCGACCACAACCTGTCGGCCGGACTGAGCCTCAACTACGACTACCTGCACCAGGACTACAACCTCGGCGACGCCCCCACACGGTCGCTCACCAGCGAGACCACGCCCGGCGGCTACGTCCAGTACACTTTCAACCACAGCAACCGTCTCATCGCCATGGCGGGATTGCGCGTGGACCACAGCAACGTGTACGGCACGTTTCTCACGCCGCGCTTCCACCTGAAATGGCAACCCACAGACATCTTCACCCTTCGGCTGAGCGCCGGCAAGGGCTACCGCTCGCCCTACCCCCTGGCGGAGAACAACTACCTGCTGGCCAGCGGTAGGCGTATCATCGTGGACAAGCCACAGCAGGAGGCAGCATGGAACTATGGCGCCAACATGGCGTTCTATGTGCCAGTGGCTGGCAACACACTGAAAATAAATGCGGAGTACTATTATACTAATTTCGCACGCCAACTCGTTATCGACTATGACAGCGACCCACACGCCTTGCACCTCGCCAACCTTGACGGACGCAGCTACTCGCACACCGTCCAGGTGGACGCTTCCTACCCCGTGGCACGGGGCCTGGACGTGACGGCGGCCTACCGC
>DAIOEQ010000343.1:0-1984 GCA_036746215.1 Prevotella sp. | reverse complement strand
CTCTCCCTGTTATTGTTTCTGCTTGTGGCCGTGGCGCTGCAAGCGGCCAACCAGCGGTTTACCCTTGTCATCGACGCCGGACATGGCGGCAAGGACCATGGGGCGCCGGGAGCCATATCGGAAGAGAAAAACCTCACGCTGAAGTATGCGCTCGCCTTCGGCAAGCTCGTGGAGGACAACTGCCCCGATGTGAGGGTCATCTACACGCGCAAGACCGACACCTACCTCACCTTGCATGAGCGTGCCGACGTGGCCAACCGCAACAACGCCGACCTCTTCATCTCCATCCATATCAACGCCCTCGACGGTGTGCACACAGCACATGGCTTCCAAAGCTACACCCTGGGACGCGGCGAGACCACGGGCGACAAGGGACTGAAGGTCAACGCCGACGTGGCCAAGCGAGAGAACTCGGTCATCTTCCTGGAGAACAACTACAAGACCGTCTACGCCAACCTCAATGGCAACGCGCCTGAACTCGACATCATGGGCGAGATCATCGCCGACCAAAACCGTGAGCGGAGCGTGAAGCTGTCAAGGCTCATGCAGCAGGAGGTCTGTAAGGCCACGGGACGGCAGGACGGTGGCTCCCACCAGAACAACCTGGCGGTGCTCCGACTGACGAAGATGCCCGCCATCTTGCTCGAGCTTGGCTTTATCTCCACGCCCGACGAAGAAAACTACATGAACACCGAGGAGGGCTACACGCAGTATCCGCGAGGGTTCTTCAACGCCTTCATGCGCTACAAGGAAAAATACGACAACACCATTGATGTGCCCTATCGCGCGGGAGGCGAAGCACGCAAGACCGCCCCGCTGGAGCAGGAACAGTCGGCTGGCGTGAGGGAGGTCGTGAGAAACGAGGCGGAGCCCGTGCGGACAGCGTCGGCCAGACAACGGCAGCAACCAGCCTCGACGCGCAAGGAACCTACCATGACACGCAAAGAGCCCATCGTCGCGCCCAAGAAAGCGGCGGATGAGTCTCGCCCTGTGTTCAAGATTCAAATCCTCGTGAGCAATAGTGTGCTTAAGGCCAACGACCGTCACCTGAAGGGGCTCACGGGCTGCGACTACTATTCCGACGGACAATACAAGAAATACACCTATGGCGCGAGCAACGATTACAACGAGATATACCGCCTGCGCAAGCAGATTGCGGACAAGTTCCCGGAGTCGTTCATCATTGCCTTCAAGAACGGAAAGAAGATGGACGTGAACGAGGGCATACGAGAGTTTAAGCGAAACAGGCAAGCAGGGAAATGACCTGCCAACCCAATAACCAACCAACCATCAAGATTATGAAGTCATTCTCCAAGGAAATCAAGATAGCCATCGTGGCTGTCGTCGGCATCATCCTATTGTTCTTCGGGCTCAACTTCCTGAAGGGCATGTCCGTTTTTTCGAATGATGACACCTATTATATAAGATTTAAGGACATCAGTGGCCTCTCGGCCTCCAACCCCATTTATGCTGACGGCTACCAGGTGGGCGTCGTGAAGGGCATCGACTACGATTATGCCAACAACGGCGACATCGTGGTGCGTTTCAGCGTGGACAATGGCTTGCGCATCCCCGAGGGCTCCTCGGCCGAAATCGTGGGCGACCTCATGGGCAACGTGAAGATGAACCTGCTCCTGGCCAACAATCCGCGACAGCGTGTCATGCCGGGCGACACACTGACGGGGACCATCAACAATGGCGTGATGGGCACCGTGGCCGCCCTTGTGCCCACCATCGAGAAGATGCTCCCCAATATGGACAGTATCCTGGCGAGCGTCAACGCGCTCCTCGCCGATCCGGCCCTGGCCCAGTCGCTCCACAACGTGCGTGACATCACACAAAACCTGACCACGACCACACGCGACCTCAACACGCTCATGACCACTGTGAACGGTCGTATGCCGGGGCTCCTAACCAAGGCCGACGCGGCGCTCGGCAAGGCTGGAACGACGCTTGACAACACGTCGCGTCTGACAGCCAACCT
>DAIOEQ010000342.1:0-2008 GCA_036746215.1 Prevotella sp. | reverse complement strand
CTGCCGCCGCACCATGTGGCCGTTGTGCCGCTCGACTCCTACTACAACGACACGACCGGCATGACCGACGAGGAGCGCCACGCCATCAACTTCGACCACCCCGACGCGTTCGACTGGAAGCTGCTCATCAAGCAGGTCAATGAGTTGCGGCAGGGCCACGCCATCGAGCAACCCACCTATTCCTACATCCTCAGCAACCGTCTGCCGGAGACCGTCCACGTGGACCCGAAGCCCGTCATCATCATCGAGGGCATCATGACGCTCATCAACAAGCGCCTGCGCGACATCATGGACCTGAAGATCTTTGTGGACTGCGACCCCGACGAGCGCCTGATACGCAACATACAGCGCGACACCATCGACCGCGGTCGCACGGTGTCGATGGTCGTCGACCGCTACCTGGAGGTGCTCAAGCCCATGCACGAGCAGTTCATAGAGCCCACCAAGCGCTTTGCCGACATCATCATCCCGCAGGGAGGCGAGAACGTCAAGGGCATCGGCATGCTCACCAACTACATCAAGACGCTCATCCCCACGGAGGAGTAAGGTGGCCCACACGCCGTGGCGCCAGGCCACAGGGCGGCAGGCGGTTATTGCTCCGCCTGCTCGTCGGTGACCTCTTCCGCCACAGCGGCTGCGTCGTCTTGGGCGGCTCGCTGCGACTTCTCAAACGCCTTGCGGCACTGGTGTATCTTGATGGCGTCGACGAGGTCGATCATGCCATAGGCCATCATGCCCCAACCGATGATGAACAGCGGCGCGGAGGCGATGACGCTGGGCTTCACCAGGGCCACGATGCCCACGAGGAAGATGATGACGGGAAACACCCACCACACATAGCCGATGCGCGAGAACTTGGTGGCGACCGCCAGGTTGAAGAACAAGTTGAGCGCGCCGAGAATCAGGATGGCGGACAAGATGAACATCAGCCCCTCGACAAACGAGTTGGGAAGCAAGGCGAGCAGGGCGCCCAGGATGACCGAACCGACCCCCACGATGGGGAAGGCGGGCATGGGACGTGTCAGCTTGTTGCCGGCGGCGTCGTAGATGTCGACGCCGGCGGCGGTGGCTTGTCGCCTGGCGGAGAAGTAGGCCACCACGCTGATGACACCCGAAACGAAGAACATGACGCCGATGGCGATCGTGATCCACGTCACCGTCTGTTCGCGATACTTCACGAGGAGGGCCCCCACGACAATGGCGCAGATGGCCCTGAAGATGCTGCTTTGAAATACTTTCATGCCGCAAAGTTAATAAAAAGTTGGAACCGACGCTTGCTTGCCGATGTGTTTTTGCGGCGCAAGTGTGCGAAAAAATCTTAATGACGATTTATCACATGACCACATTATACTTAGTGCGCCACGGCGAGACCGTGGACAACAAGGCCCAGATCCTGCAAGGCCAAATCGATGGCGAACTCAATGAGACGGGCCGCGAGCAGGCGCGTGCCGTGCGCGACAAGCTGGCCCATGAGGCCATAGACGCTTTCGTGGCGAGCGACCTGCGCCGCGCCGTGGAGACGTGCGAGATCATCGCCGAGCCCCATGGCAAGCCGGTGGTGACCACCCCGCTGCTTCGCGAGCGCGACTGGGGCAGCTTCACGGGCAAGTTCATCCCCGACCTGAAGGGGGCCACTTGGCCCGACGACGTGGAGTCCCTCGACCACCTGAAGCAGCGGGCGAGCGAGTTCTTGGCCTGGCTGAAGGCAGGCTATCCCGACCAGGTGGTGCTTGCCGTGGGGCACGGCATCATCAACAAGGCCATACAGAGCGTCTTCTTCGGCAAGCCCATGAACGAGGTGGTGAAGATGACCAACGCCGAGGTGCGTGTCTTGCGCCTCTGACATACCCCAAATCCTGTCGGACTTATGACAAAAGGCAAGGCTCCGGGTCTTGTGAGCAAGCTCACGGCCCCAGGAACCTTGCCTTTTGTTTGGGTCGGATGGCCTTGGCATGTCATCACTTTTCTGAAAAAAGACGTGTCTCCGAGGTGAGGCATTTAGCGGGCG
>DAIOEQ010000341.1:0-2009 GCA_036746215.1 Prevotella sp. | reverse complement strand
GTTGGTGTGCACGTTGCGTAAGTTGTAGTAGCCCTCGGTGCCCTGCGGCATGATATCCCACAACTGGCGGTCGTCGGTAGTGTCCACCTCTGCCAGTCCGAGCTGCGTTCCCACTTGGGTCGTCGGCGACGGGTCGCTCAGCGCCTTGCCCTCGCTCCGGTTGACCAGCGAGAAGTAAGCGCCCACAGGGCGGATGACCCACTCCTCAGCCTGGCGGTCGCTCTGGTTGAAGTAACTGTACACCTGGCCAGACGAACCACCTTCGATGGCCATGGAGTTGCCGGCGTTGAGCACGCGATAATAGTAGTTTCCGGGGGTGAAGGGCGGTGTGGAGTCTGTCGGCGTGTCGGGCTGGTCGGGCAGTTTGGAGGCGAAGACAGTAGACAGATAGTCGGTGTGGTCGTTGACAAACTGCTTCAGGTCGGCCACATACTGCTTGTAACTGGAGTAGAGCACCATCTCGTGATACATCCGCGTGCTGATGCCCCACTTGCGGTAGTTCAGCTGTTGCGACTCGTCGAGCAGCGAGGCCAGGCTGTCAATCTTCTGGTGAAGATAGTCGACCAGCCCGTCGCCGAGCGCCTGCTGGTAACGGCGATAGACGAGGCGGGCAAACCAGGGGTCAGTCCACATGCGGTTCACCCACACCTTTGTGCCGTTGTAAGCCACGTTGGCCATCAGTTGGCGCGTGGTGTTGCTGCCGCCGCGGTCGGTGCGGTTGTCGTTGTTGTAAGCGATGTCGTAGTCCCATAGCGGTCCCCAATAGAGATGCGGGTCGCCTTGTTCCTTATAGAAATATGTGCTGTAGAAGCCGTCCACATTGGCCGACACCTCTGTGGCCACATACCAGTTGGCAAGCGACACGGAGTCGACAAAAGGCCGATAGCCACGCTCTGCGTCACGGTAGTCGGCCGAGGCCAAGGCCGCCTCAAAGCGGTTCACGTAGTTGCGGATCCAGGATTGCTGCGTGGCACTGATCTCATCCTCGTCAGGATAGTGTATCCTCACGGGCTGCTGATAGGTGGAACTGTAAAAATAGTTGCCGTCAAACGACCGGTCGACCTCCAGCAGGTAGCCGCCCGTGATGTCCGACGTGTCAGAAAGCGGATAGTCCTGCTCTGTGAGATCCACGCGATGGGGGCGCACCTCCACCTGGTCGCTGATCTGGTAGGTGCCCAGATAGACGTCGTTGATCACCAGGTCCACGAATTTCGCGGCAGGGTTGAACTTCATGCCCAGGAAGTCGCCCATGGCCGACGTGATGGCGTTGCGCATCATGGTCTTGTCGGCGGCGTTGGCCAGAAGCGTCCAGCTCTTGGCCTTGGCGTAGCCTTTGCCAAGGAATTTCTCCTTGTTGTGAAACTTGATGCGATAGGGTTTCTTGCGCATGTTCCATGTGGAGTTGCCACGGCCTCGTATCTGCAGGCTGTCATAAGTGGTCTGCTTGTCGTTCTCGTCCACATAGACCATCGTGGCATAAATGTAATTGTCTTTGCTCACGACTGCCTTGTGGCCCTCGGTGTTGACATAGATGCACGGCAGGTTTGTCTTGCGCACATAAGTCTGTGCGCACAAGACGGTTATCCATGCGGTCAGCAGGAAGAGTAAAAAGGTTCTTTTCATTGTCAATGGTTTATAATAAATACGAGAAAGGGTGGAAAATTCCGCGATTTCCACCCTTGTCATTTTCTTTATAAGAAGCAACGATTTCTTTATAAGAAGCGACGATTGGCCATGAGCGTCAGCCTGCTATTCGAAAACATTCTTTCGGATGCGGGTCAGATAGGCTTTCATGCCATCGGCATCCTTGTTGTCGATGATGGCCAACAACTCCTTGAGCTCGGTGCGAATCTTCGCCACCTGGTCGTGGGTGTAGGGGTTGAAGAGCACCTCCTGCAACAGATAGTCGTCCTCCGAGAGCACGCCTCGCGCTATGTTCATGTGGCGCTTGAAGGTCGTTCCCGGGGCGTCCTGGTGCTTCATCACGGCCGAGAACACGAAGGTCGACA
>DAIOEQ010000340.1:0-2048 GCA_036746215.1 Prevotella sp. | reverse complement strand
CAGGCTTTCTCATGGGCGAGTTGTCCTCTGGAAAATGACGGTCTATCAGTTGGTCGGCAAACGTGATGCCTTCGCTCTCAAGTGTTTGGAGAATGAAGTTGTGCACGGGCCAGAAAGTGTCTTCGGGAAAGGATGGTGTGCCCAACCCGTCCTGGTTGCTGACCATGATGAGTTGGAAGTCGAGGTGTTTGGCGATGAAACCCAAGTTGCGAAACAGCCCTTGGGTGAACCTTAACTTGCTGAACGAGTCGACCTGCTCGTCACGCGGCTCCTCCACGAGGGTGCCGTCTCGGTCGATGAAGAGTAGACGTTGTGACATGTTTTTATTCTGTTGTTAGTGTCGTTCCCTTGATTTTTGCCTCAATGCTGCCGTATGCGTAGTAGAAAATGGTGGTCATCCCCAACATCAAATAGGTCCAAATAAAACAACTCGCGGCAGAGAGCACGTAAATGAACACACCAAAATAGACGGGAATGCCCGTGGGGTCGCCCATATTCATGCCTTTTTGGCTGATAAACTTGGCCAAAAATAAGACACCGACAGGCATGTGCACAACCGACATAATCAGCCAAAAGATGATGATGGACAGAAATCCGCACAGGAAGAGAAATCCCCAATGGTGCCAGCCTTGGCGATAGGGCTTGCCGAAGACGCTCCATGCTTTCTGCTGGGGCTCCATCATGTATTTCATGGAAGAGTAAGAAACGGGTACCAGGACCACGAGGCTGGCAATATACAACACGCCGACCAGGGCAATGGAAAGGAAAACGGTAGTGTCGGGCGCATGGCCTGTCGCACTGCTCGTCAGGAAAATGATGGGGACGCTGACGAGGAGAATGAAAACCGCCAAAGCAAAGATGACAACAATGCTGATGCCTGTGAGGCGCAAGACGCGAGGCCAATTGTCATGGTAGGTGAGTCCATTGAGCAAGCCCATAAACTTCCCGAATAGCCATACCGAGATGCCTGTGGCCACCACGCCGATGATTATCAGCGCGGCGTAGGCCTTCATCATTTGAATCAATGACTGTTCGTCGGCGAATTGGCTGGGCAGAAAATTGCAGTAGGCAAGGTCGGTAAAGCCCATGACGAGTGACAACACCACTGCCGGGATCCAGGTCTTTCGGAGGATGGTCTTGAAGTTTGAGCAAAATAAGTCGAAGGCTGCGCGGAAGCAAGCCTGGACACTTCTGATTTTATACAATTCTGTTTCCATGATGCATGGGTGTGTTAAGATTTATTGGATGCGCGGCGCCTGAACTCGGCGCACGTGATGGCCGTGGCGATGGCCACGTTGAGACTGTCGGCGGTGGCGCGGCCTTCTGGGTAGTTGGGGATGAGCAACTTGTGGGTGATTAAGGGCCTTACGGCGGGTGAGATGCCATTGCCTTCATTGCCCATGACGATGACACCGTCAGGGGATAGCTCCTGCGTGTATAGGGAGGAGCCCTCCAGCAGAGTGCCGTAAATGGGGCAGCTCGTAGGCAGTGAACTTATCCAACTTGGCAAGTCGACGGTGTGGAGCTTGACGCGTGCGATGCTGCCCATGGTGGCTTGCACCACCTTGGGATTCCAAGGGTCGGCCGTCTCCTGTGAACAAAAGATGTCGGTGATGCCAAACCAGTCGGCTATGCGGATGATGGTGCCTAAGTTGCCCGGGTCTTGCACGCCGTCGAGCGCCAATGTCAAGCCATGCGGCTGTGTGTCCTCAGCCTGCGGGCCGTCAGCAGGAATGTGGAACACGCCCATCACTTGTTGTGGATGTTGCAAGAAAGACACTTTGCGCAACTCATCGTCAGTCACCGTGATGACCTCCGATGCTTTGGACGCAACATGAGCGTTAGAGGCGTTGCCGAGCCATTGCTGCGTGGCTATAATGAGTTGTGGCTTCATCACTTCCAGCAAGTCGCCTACCACCTTCGGACCTTCCGCTACGAAAAGCCCCTGCTCTTGGCGATATTTCTTGTGCCCCAAAGAGGCTATGGTTTTTATCTTGTTTTTGCTTATCACATTGCAAATATACTTTTTTTTCTGAAAGTCTTTATAT
>DAIOEQ010000339.1:0-2058 GCA_036746215.1 Prevotella sp. | reverse complement strand
CCCGTGCCGATGTCCATGCCGCGATACACCTGTCGCGAGTCGGCCGAGAGTATCTCTCCCCCGATGTCGTGGGCCAGCCTCGCGGCGATGGCGGTCTTTCCCGATGCCGTCGGGCCAAGTAGGGTTATCATCTTCATGGCGCAAATGTAGCTAAAATCTTGCAAATGAGCAAGCATAATAAAAAAAAACCGCCCTTCCCGGCGAGGAAGAGCGGTTTGTGTATGTCGAAACCTTACAGGTATTACTTCTGCTCAGCGAAGTACTTGATGGTGCGAACCATCTGTGAAGTGTAAGAGTTCTCGTTGTCGTACCAAGAGACAACCTGCACCTCGTAGGTGTCGTCGTCGATCTTCACGACCATGGTCTGAGTGGCGTCGAACAGTGAGCCGTAGCGCATGCCCAGGATATCAGAAGAGACAATCTCCTCGTCGTTGTAGCCGAAGCTCTCGTTGGCGTGAGCCTTCATGGCCTCGTTGATCTTCTCGACGGTGACGTCCTTGCCCTTGACAACAGCGTAGAGCAGAGTGGTAGATCCGTCTGGCACGGGAACGCGCTGAGCGGCACCGATCAGCTTGCCGTTGAGCTCAGGAAGCACGAGGCCGATAGCCTTGGCAGCACCTGAAGAGGCAGGAGTGATGTTGATGGCACCTGCACGGCTGCGGCGGAGGTTACCCTTGCGCTGAGGACCGTCGAGGATCATCTGGTCGCCTGTGTAAGCGTGGATGGTCTGCATGATACCCGTCTGGATGGGATAGACATCGTTCAGGGCCTGGGCCATAGGAGCCAAGCAGTTGGTGGTGCAAGAGGCAGCGCTGATGATCTGGTCCTCAGCGGTCAGAGTCTTGTGGTTCACGTTGAAGACGATGGTCTTCAGGTCGTTGCCGGCAGGAGCGGAAATGACGACCTTCTTGGCACCAGCCTGGATGTGAGCCATGCTCTTAGCCTTAGATGTGTAGAAGCCAGTGCACTCGAGGACAACGTCCACGTCGAGCTCACCCCAAGGAAGCTCAGCAGCGTTAGGCTTAGCGTAGATGGTGATCTCCTTGCCGTCGACGGTGATGGATCCGGGCACCTTAACAGTGCGGCCATCCTCCTCATACACAGCGTCCTTATACTCAACGGTGTGCTGCTTCTCGCCACCGATGATGCCCTGATAGCCACCGTGAGTGCTGTCATACTTCAGAAGCTGAGCCAGCATCTTCGGGCTGGTCAGGTCATTGATAGCAACCACCTCATAGCCGGGAGCTGCAAACATCTGACGGAATGCGAGACGGCCGATACGACCGAAACCATTAATAGCTACTTTAACATTTGCCATTTTACTTGTGTTTTATAGTTGTTAAAAATATAACTTTCTGTCGTGCGAGCCCTTCCCGCGCTTGTCACGTCCTGGGCCGAGCTTCCTGAAAAAGGCGCGTTTAGCGGTCGCTTGTCGCGACGACCCACTATTTTTTCGCTTTTTCGACCGCAAAGATACAAATATTTTTTTAATTTTGCAGACGAAAAGAGTATTAAATATATTAAAAAAGGTAAGGCGGAAAGGGCGGGAGCGTTCCCGCCGGGGCATGAGCGAGCGCGACTGCAACACAGACATGGCAAACCGCATGTCCCTCCCCTGTCACGAAATCAATCATCTAAACACAAATCTACGAACATCATGGGAAAGTTTTTTAGCGAGTTCAAGGAGTTTGCCGTCAAGGGCAATGCCGTCGACATGGCGGTCGGTGTGATCATCGGCGGCGCCTTTGGCAAGATTGTCACCAGCATTGTCGACGACCTCATCATGCCGCCCATCGGCTGGCTCATCGGCGGCGTGAACTTCTCCGACCTGAAGGTGAAATTGCCGACGGAGAAGATTGCGGACGGCATAGAGATGCAGTCTGCCACCATCAACTATGGCAACTTCATCCAAAATCTCATCGACTTCATCATCATCGCCTTCTGCGTGTTTCTCCTGGTGAAGGTCATCAACAAGCTGACGCACAGCAAGAAAGAGGCCGAGAAACCCGCTCCCGCTCCCCAGCCGTCAGCCGAGGAGAAGTTGCTGACCGAGATTCG
>DAIOEQ010000338.1:587-2080 GCA_036746215.1 Prevotella sp. | reverse complement strand
GTTTGAGATTGTGGGAATCACGAAGACGTGGTTTGGCATGGCTACCAAGACCTACCCCAAGCAAATCCAAGTGAGCAAGACAGGCAAGAAGACTGTCGTCACCAAGCTGAATGATGGACCTGTCATTAAGTTGGATGGCCCGTTGGATGGCGATGTGTATTATATTGTCGATGGAGAGTATTACAAACAGGCTTATGCCCGCATATTAATCCGCAAGAAGCAATAGCCTTATGGAAGCAAAACTAAATGAATATACTGTGAGGGAGGTGTGCGAGGGGTTCACCTACAGCGAGACAGAAGGCAAGGGACTTTATGGTTTGTCTGGGCGGCTGACCATCCAGCCCGAGTACCAGCGCAATTACCTCTACAGCGAGGGCAAGGGCGAGAAGGAAGTGGCCGTCATCGACTCCGTGCTGAAGAAATATCCCTTGGGCTTGCTCTATTTCAACAAGCTGCCTGACGGACATTTGGAAGTGCTCGACGGCCAGCAGCGTATCACCAGCCTCGGCCGATACCTGCAGGGCAAGTTCTCCATCATGAAGAAAGACATACCCTACAAGTTTGACGCCCTCAATGATGAAGACAAGACGCTGATAAGGAATACCAAGCTGCTGGCCTACATCTGCGAGGGGACAGAGGCGGAAATCAAGGAGTGGTTTGAGATCATCAACATCGGTGGCATCACGCTCAACGAGCAGGAGAAGCTCAACGCCGTCTACTCCGGACCTTTTGTCACCCTCGCCCGCGAGGCGTTCTGCAGCAAGACCAACTCCAACGTGCAGAAATGGAGCGCCTATATCGCAGGCACCTTGTGCCGCCAGGATTTCCTTCATGCCGCCCTGTTGTGGGTGAGCCGCGGGCACGTGAAAGACTACATGCAGGAGCATCGGCGTGACACCAGCGTCGATGAGCTCAAGCGCTACTTCAACGATGTCATCTCCTGGATAGAGCAGACCTTCGACGATGTCTATCCCAAGATGAAGGGTCTCGACTGGGGCCGCCTCTATGAGAAATATCATACTCGACCCTATGACCATGCAGATGTGTCAGAGAAAGTGAGGAGACTTTATGATGACCCTTGCGTGCAGGACAAGAAAAACGTGTTCGAGTATGTGCTGGGCGGATGCCAGGACACGAGGCTGCTGAATGTCAGGGTCTTCGACGAAAACACCAAGCGCCGTGTGTACCGCCTGCAGACCGATGAGGCCAAGGCCAATCACACCAGCAACTGCCCGCTCTGCGCCTTGGGACATGATGCCAACCGAGAGAAAATCTGGAAACTCACTGAAATGGATGCCGACCACGTGTTGGCGTGGAGCAAGGGCGGCGCCACCGACGAGGCCAACTGCCAGATGCTCTGCAAGACCCACAACCGGGCGAAGGGCAACCGGTGACATCCGCTTTTCCGTTTTTTGTCGCCTTGGCCGGGCCTCGCTTCTCCGGGCCGGGCCTAAGCTGGATCACTTGCCCATTTTATTTTCGTTCATATAAGG
>DAIOEQ010000338.1:0-577 GCA_036746215.1 Prevotella sp. | reverse complement strand
AAATCATCCCGCCATAACTATAGATGAACTTTACAATGAACTTTTCGTGAACTTATAACGAACTTTCAAGATAAAATATTACCTTTGCGCAGAACAATATAATTATATTTGATAATCAAGATGTTAAGTGCAGAAGATATAAAGGATTTAGTCAATGGAGGTGAAGGATATAATGTTGACTTTAAACGGAGTGTACCTTCGAAAGTTCGCGAACTTACAGAGGAAGTTTGCAGCTTTTTGAATGCAGCTGGAGGTTATCTGCTCATTGGTGTGAACGACAACAACGAGATAGTCGGCACTGAGATAGACAACAGTAAACGGTCTGCAATACAAGGCTCAATTGGCGAAATATCGCCTATGTGTCACTATAACATGTATGATGTGAATGTTGACGGCAAGAAAGTGTGGGTGATAGAAGTGCCATCGGGAAAGAACAAGCCCTATTTCTTTTCGGGGTGCACCTATTTACGTGAGGGGGCAAACAGCCAAAAACTGACAAATGTGGAAGAGATACGAGAAGTGTTTCAGCGTCACGAGCGCATATATTTTGATGCCATACCACTACCGAAGGTGGACC
>DAIOEQ010000337.1:0-2082 GCA_036746215.1 Prevotella sp. | reverse complement strand
GGATGATGGGAATGGCGGGTCTTGGAGACCCGCACGGTGTAAGATAAATAAGGGAGCGCTGGAGGGTCAGAGGTCCAATAGGCCCTCGGGGATGGTCATGGTAAGCGTCTGCGCCTGCCGGTCGACATCGTGTATGAGGTCGCCGCTGGCGGGGATGAGCACATCGCCTTGAGGGGTGGACAGGGTGAAGAGCACGTTGATGGTGCTGTCGTCCACACCCTGGATGGTCCCCGCGACCTTGCCCGTGGCTTCGTCGATGACGCGGAAGCCGATGATTTCCGCCCATGATGCCCCGCCATCCTCCTGTTGCGCCAAGGCACGCGGGAAAAACACGTCGCAACCTGTCAGTTCGCGGGCCCGTTCCTCCGTGTCGATGTCGCAGAACTTCATGAGGCATATCTCATCCGAGCGGAACCGATACTCCTCGATGAAGAACGGCACCAGGATGCCGTCGATGTCGAGAATGAGGTAGTCGGCGTCCACGCGGTCGAAGATGTCATCGTCGAACTGGAACGACAGCTCTCCTTTCACGCCGTGGGGCTTGCCCAGCCGGCCTATGCGGTACACGTCCTCTTGCTTGATCATGATGGCCGATGGGAGTTAGTCGTTCACGCGTTGTATCTTGGCGCCCAACTTGTTGAGGCGTCGCTCGATGTCCTGGTAGCCACGGTCGATCTGCGCGATGTTGGCGATGCGGCTGGTGCCGCGTGCGCTCATGGCGGCGATGAGCAGGGCGATGCCTGCGCGTATGTCGGGCGATGTCATGTTGCCTGCGCGCAACTGGATGCGGTGGTCTTGGCCCACCACCACGGCGCGGTGCGGGTCGCAAAGGATGATCTGCGCGCCCATGTCGATGAGCTTGTCAACGAAGAAGAGGCGGCTCTCAAACATCTTCTGGTGGATGAGCACCGAGCCGCGCGCCTGTGTGGCCACCACGAGCAGCACCGAGAGCAGGTCGGGCGTCAGGCCGGGCCAGGGCGCATCGGCCAGGGTCATGATGGTGCCGTCGATGAACGACTGCACCTGGTAGTGGCCTTGGTGGGGAATGACGAGGTCGTCGCCCTCCACCTTGATGCGCACGCCCAGCCGGCGGAAGGCGTCGGGTATGATGCCGAGGTCTCTCACCGACACGTCCTTGATGCGGATGCCGTCGCCCACCATGGCCGCCATGCCGATGAAGGAGCCCACCTCAATCATGTCGGGCAGCACGCGATGGCTGGCCCCGTGGAGCTTCTCTACGCCGACGATGGTGATGAGGTTGCTGGCGATGCCGCTGATGTTGGCGCCCATGTGGTTGAGCAGGTGGCACAGCTGCTGGATGTAAGGCTCGCAGGCGGCGTTGTAGATGGTGGTGGTGCCCTTGGCGAACACCGACGCCATGATGATGTTGGCCGTGCCGGTCACCGAGGCCTCGTCGAGCAGCATGTAGGTGCCCTTGAGATGCTTGGCGCGTATCTGGTAGACGTTGCGGGTCTCATCGTGCACAAACTGGGCGCCCAGGCTCTTGAAGCCGAGAAAGTGGGTGTCGAGACGGCGCCGACCTATCTTGTCGCCGCCAGGCTGTGCCACCGTGGCCTTGCCGAAGCGGCCGAGCAGCGGGCCGATCATCAGCACCGAGCCACGCAGCGACGCGCATTTCCGCACAAACTCGAGGCTGTCCAGGTAGTCGAGATTGAGCTCGTCGGCCTGGAAGATGTAGTCTCCCTCGCCCTCGTGGGTCACCTTCACCCCCATGTCGACGAGCAGCTTGATGAGGTTGTTCACGTCGAGGATGTCGGGTATGTTCTTGATTCTCACGGGGTCGGAAGTGAGCAATGTGGCGCAGATCACCTGCAGCGCCTCGTTCTTGGCACCTTGCGGCGTGATGTCACCGCTGAGCGGATGCCCGCCTTCGATGATGAATGACTCCATACGCTTTATTTTCTTTTGCGTTTCTTTTCCGTGTCTCTGATGTCGACCTTGGCAAACTTGAAGTTGGCGAGGTCCAGTTGGATCTTGCCGTCGGTGTAACGTGCCAGGTCGTCGGCCACCTTCTCGTCGTCGGTGTAGCCATGACTCCACAGCGTGAGGTCGCGCTTCATC
>DAIOEQ010000336.1:0-2111 GCA_036746215.1 Prevotella sp. | reverse complement strand
GCGCGACCCCGAGGCAGGCGACTGCCAGCCATCGTGGGGACTGAACTCCAAGCTGGTTCGCGCCAATGGCAAGCTCGCGGAAGAGAAATACACCACCCGGGGACTCTATGGCGCGGCGTTGAGAAAAATATCTTATTGGCTCGAAAAGGCCAAGGGCGTGGCTGAAAACGACTTGCAAGCAAGGCTCATCGACTTGCTCACCGACTATTACGCCACGGGCGACCTGCGCCGTTTCGACGAGTTCAGCATAGAATGGCTGAAAGAGCAGGACGGCAAGGTCGACTTCATCAATGGCTTCATCGAGGTGTATGGCGACCCACTTGGATTGAAAGGCACGTGGGAGGGCATCGTGGAGCTGAAAGACGAGCGCGCCACGCGCCGCACCCGCGCCATAGCCGACAACGCGCAGTGGTTTGAGGACCATTCGCCCGTGGATCCCCGTTTCCGCAAGCCGAGGGTCAAGGGCGTGTCGGCCCACGTGGTGCAGGCGGTCATGCTCGGAGGCGAGGAATACCCGTCGTCGGCGATAGGCATCAACCTGCCCAACGCCGACTGGATAAGGGCGCGCCATGGCTCGAAGAGCGTCACGATAGGCAACCTCACCGACGCCTACAACAAGGCGGCGAGGGACAACGGCTTCAACGAGGAGTTCGTGATCGACGAACCCACGCGCGAGATGATAAGGAAGTATGGCGACTTGTGCGATGACCTTCACACCGACCTTCACGAGTGTCTTGGCCATGGCAGCGGACAGCTCTTGCCAGGGGTGTCGCCCGATGCCCTGAAAGCATACGGCAGCACCATAGAGGAGGCTCGCGCCGACTTGTTCGGCTTGTATTACCTTGCCGACCCTAAGCTCGTGGAACTCGGGTTGGTGCCCGACGGCGAGGCCTACAAGAGCCAGTATTACCACTATCTCATGAATGGCTTGCTCACCCAGCTCGTGCGCATCAAGCCAGGCGACCAGATAGAGGAGGCCCACATGCGCAACAGGGCGATAATAGCCCGCTGGTGCCTGGAGCACGCGGAGGGAAGCGTGGAGCTCGTCGAGGTCGATGGCAAGACTTACGTGCGGGTCAACGATTACGCGCGACTGCGCCATGTCTTCGGGGCGTTGCTCGCCGAGATACAGCGCATAAGGAGCGAGGGCGACTATGAGGCGGCCAAGGCCATGGTGGAGGACTATGGCGTGAAGATTGACGCTGGCCTCCACAAGGAGATCCTCGCCAGGTATGAGAAGCTGGACATAGCTCCTTACAAAGGCTTCATCAACCCAAGGATGAATCCCGTGACGGATGCCGACGGCAACATCGTCGACGTGAGACTCGACTACACGGAAGGCTATTCGCACCAGATGATGAGATACTCTGAAGAGTATGGGTTGCTATGAAATTTTAAGTCCGTGTGAAAAGATATGTTACATATTAACACAAGACAGCGCAATAATCAATGACAAAAGACGAAATAGACAGCAAGATAAAAGAACTGAAGCGCGGCTTCAGGTTGGTGATGAACGGCCCCGCGTCGCAGTCGATGCGCGAGAAAGGCCTCGACTATCGCCTCAATTGGGGCGTGCCGTTCATCCAACTCAAACAGATGGCGGCAGACCTGCCCCACGACTACGACTTCGCCATAGCCTTGTGGAAAGAAGACATACGCGAGTGCAAGATTCTCGCCACGTTGCTCATGCCCCACGACAAGATGCCCGAGGAGGTGGCCGACATCTGGATGGAGCAGACCCACTCGCAGGAACTGGCTGAGATGCAGGCTTTTAACCTCTATCAATATGTGAGCTACGCGCCCAAGCTCGCCTACCGCTGGATGGCCCTCGACGACACTGTCAAGGAGATATGCGCCTACGACATCTTGGGTCGCCTGTTCATGAAAGGCGTGGAGCCCAACGAGCGAGGCATCAACGAGTTTATAGACCAGGCGGTGACCGCCTTGAAGTCGCCGTCGGCAGGATTGCGCCACGCCGCCATGAACGCCATGACGCGATTCGCCGACTTGGGACTCGTGTATGAGCGGCTCGCCAAGACCGCGCTAAAGCGTGAAGGCATTGATTTACTGTAAGGTATGGCATGAGCTATGTCAAAACTTTCTTAAAAAAA
>DAIOEQ010000335.1:0-2127 GCA_036746215.1 Prevotella sp. | reverse complement strand
CAGAGACTACGTGAGAAGATTGAGGAGATGACGGGACGCACGATGGCGAAGCCGCGCGACTTCTCGTGGCTCAGCCAGCAGTTGGCGGAGCGTACGGGGCAACGGGTGAGCGCCTCGACGCTGCGCCGCTTTTGGGGATATGTGGACGAGGGGGTGCGGGCGAGCACCTACACCAAGGATGTGCTGGCCCAATACTTGGGCTATCGTGACTTCGCGCAGTTTGCCGAGGGGCAACGCGCAGGCGTGCCCACCCAGAGCCAAGTGGTGTTGGGCGAGACGGTGGGGTGCGACGAACTGTATGAGGGCCAACTGCTGCGCCTCACGTGGCTGCCCGACCGTGTCTGCATCGTGCGGCACGACGGCGACGGTGCCTTCACGGTGGTGGCGTCGAGCAACACGCGCCTGGCCCCTGGCGACACCTTCGTCTGCCGCCTGTTCATACAGCGCGAGCCCGCCTATCTCGACCACTGGAGTCACGAGGGCGCTCAGCCAGCCACGTATGTCATCGGCAAGCGCGACGGCGTGAGGATCGAGCGCTACGACCCCTGCTCCCGCTGAAGCTCGGCCAGCATGGGCTTGACATACCTCTCATTGGCATAGGCTGACAGCAGGGCGCTGAGGTCGGCTTGCCCCTTGGCGTCCAGCGCCTTGCCGCAGGCCTTGGGGAATGTTACCATGATGAACGTGTTGCTCTGGTCAACGAAACGGTAGAAGGCCTCGCTCTTCTCCTCGACGGAGGCCATCTGGGCGATGCCCGTCTCTTGCCACATGCGGTCGATCTGCCGTTTCCCTTTCTCGACAATGGCGTCCAGCTGTTGGACTTCCCTCGTCTTGCTTTCCTTTTTGGCTTCCATGGTCTTCGTGGTCTCCTTCGCCACCTTCATCTCCTTTTGTCCGATGAGGGTGTCGGGGGCCTTCGCCGTGGTGCTTGCGGCGGGTGTCGGTGCCACGGCTTCACCACCTCGCCACAGGGCATGGCCACCCACGGCCAGGCATGCCGCCACGCCGCCGGCCACGAGCCATGCGACAACCTTGCGGCGGTGCCCCTGGCATGCGGTCTCAAAAGCCTGTCTCACCTCTTTTATATTAGCCCACCGCTCAGTCATGGGCGCCTTGCAACGGGCTATCACGTGCGAGAAGCGTGGCCCGAGGGCCATGTCCTCGAGTATGCAGCCCAGGCTGTAGATGTCGTTGCGGCAGTCGGCCTGCCGCATGTGGGCCTGTTCGGGAGAGATGTAGCGCTGTGTGCCGGCCGGCTGCTTCAGGATGGCGTAGCTGTCGGCGTCAGCGAGACCGAAGTCGATGAGCTTGACCTGATTGCCGTTGTAGGTCACCATGATGTTGGCGGGCTTGAGGTCGCGGTGCGCAATCTGCTTGGAATGGAGATAGTCCAGGGCATCAAGCAGTTGGAGGACGATGGGGGCGAAGGTGCCGGTGCGCGCCGCGCTGCCGCACCTCTCTCCGCATGCCGCGATGAAGTCGTCCAGCGTCCGCCCGTCCACCCATTCCATGACGATGCAGCAACCCCAGCCGTGGATATTCTCCAGGCTCGACGCCGTCACGATGTGGGGGTGCTGCAGGGAGATGAGTATCTCAAACTCCTTGCGCAGCAGCGAGCGGTAGAGCTCCTGTTCACGGTAGGCGGGCTTCAGTCCCTTGAGCCACCACCAGCGGCCATAGCGCTTGGCCTTGCAGAGAATGTTGTATCCGCGGCAAGGCATGGGCGTGATGTCGGTGAAGTGTTCGGAGCGATGCGCCTCCTGTGGCGTGATGACGCCAGATGTAGAGTCCATGGTGAGAGATTTGTTTTTGATGATCATCAACTGGCCGCAAAGTTATAGGTTTCGTTCGAGAAAACGTCATAAGTCGAGGTGTTTGTTTTTCTTGTGATGATAAGAGATTGCTGCCGGGATGCGTTTTTTGAAGACAACAAAAACAACTTCTACAACTTTTTACAACCCCATTCGTGCCCAGCGGGCGGAGAACGCGCGCAACTTTTTTGGCCTGTGGCCAACGGCTCACGCCTATTGTTTTTTTCGCACACGAGATTAGTCGACAATAAGGACAACATATAGGTCATTTTGGGTGTCATCTTTTAGGACGGAATAAGGGTTGTTTCCCAGGGTG
>DAIOEQ010000334.1:0-2142 GCA_036746215.1 Prevotella sp. | reverse complement strand
CACATAGGGTTTGTCATTTGTTTTGGTGTGTCCTGCGGAAGCGAAGCCGAAGAGGGGACAGGCTGCGTCGCTCACCCAACTGAAGGCCGATTTGCGTAGAAAGGCGCGCTCACGCGTATTTTATTATAAAAGCAGAGTTCGCATGACCATGAAATATTCCATAAGCAAAAGGGTGAGCCTCCTGGCCACCGTCTTGACGCTCCTCCTGGGCACCGTGGCTCACGCCCAGGACTCCTTGCAGTCGCCTGACGGCAAAGTTCGTTTTGTCTTCGAGCAAAAGGACGACAACCTGACCTATCACCTTGACTACGACGGCAAACCCGTGGTGGACCATGGCGTGCTGGGGGTGAACATCGACAACCACCTGGTGGAGCGGGCCATGGGCATCCCCGTGGACACCAGCCGGGTGTGGACCAACGGCATGGAGCTGACGGGCGTGGAAAGGAAGACCGTGGAACAAACGTGGACACCCGTCTATGGCGAGTGTGCGCGGATCACCGACCACTACAACGAGCTGACCATCCACCTCATGAAAGGTGGACGTCACGGCGACAACACAGGCGGATACGACAAGCGACAGCAGTATCTCCTCGACATCGTGGTGCGCGCCTACGACGAGGGCGTGGCCATCCGCTACCGTTTCCCCGAGGCCACCAACGGCCTGTTCATGCACATCACCGATGACTTGACCTCCTTCGCCTTCGCGCCAGGCGCCACCGCTTGGCATTACGCGTGGGCGCAGGCCCAGGCCAGCAAGGTGAAACTCCTGAAGAGCGAGCAGGCATGGGAGGAGGAGGCCGAGCGGCCACTGACCCTCCGCTTGGCCAACGGCCTGTATGCGGCCATAGGCGAGGCGGCCTTGGTCGACTTCGTGAGGGGCAAACTGAAACTGAAGGCCGACAACGAGCTGCAGATGTCGCTGTATGAGCCTGCCGACGTCATCACCGCCTACGACATGCCCTGGCGCTACATCCTGCTCGGCGAGAAGGCAACAGACCTCATCAACAACAAGCAAATGGTGCTCAACCTCAACGCGCCCAACCAAATAGCCGACGCCAGGGAGTGGGTCAGGCCGGGCAAGGCGTTTCGCGTGTGCCGCCTGGACATGAAGACGGCGCTGGAGGCCGTGGACTTCTGCGTGGACCGCGGCATGCAATACATCGAGCTCGACGCGGGATGGTATGGGCCGGAGATGAAAATGGCATCGTCGGCGCGCAGGGTGGACGAGCGCAAGGACCTCGATATGCCTCGCCTGTGCCAATACGCACGAAGCAAGGGCGTCGGCGTGTGGCTCTACGTCAACCAGCGCGCCCTCAGCAAGGAGCTCGACGAGCTTCTCCCGCTCTATGAGCGATGGGGCGTCAGCGGCATCAAGTTCGGCTTTGTGCAAGTGGGGTCGCAGCAGTGGACCACATGGCTACACCAGGCCGTGAGGGAATGTGCCGCACACCACCTCATGGTGGACATACACGACGAGTATCGCCCCACGGGATGGAGCCGCACCTACCCCAACCTACTGACCCAGGAGGGCGTGGGCGGCAACGAGGAGATGCCCGACGCCGAACACAACACCACGCTGCCGTTCACGCGGTTTCTCTGCGGACCGGCCGACTACACGCCATGCTATTTCAACGGGCGGGTGAAGAACACGAAGGCCCACCAGCTGGCCATGCCCGTGGTCTACTACAGTCCGCTGACGTTTCTCTTCTGGTATGACCTGCCCGAGGCTTACCGGGGCGAGAAGGAGCTCGACTACTGGAAGGCCTGCCCGACAGTCTGGGATGAGAGCAAGGCCCTGCTGGGCGAGATTGGCCAGTACATCGTGCAGGCGCGCCGCACGGGCGACGTGTGGTTCGTGGGGGCGATGAACGGGCTGGAAGGCCGCGACATCACCATCAACACGGCCGACTTCCTGCGGAAAGGCAAGAAGTACCAAGTGGAAACGCACAACGACAATCCTTCGCTCAAGACGCGCACGCAGGTGACGTCAGAGGAGACGACCATCAAGGGTGGGGAAAAGCTGAAGTTGCACCTGCAACCCTCGGGGGGCGCGGCGCTACGCTTTGTTCCCGTAAAATAAGAAAGGAATAAGTGACGGTGAAAAAATAAGTTGGTAAGATTTGAGGCTCATATCTTTGAGCT
>DAIOEQ010000333.1:0-2158 GCA_036746215.1 Prevotella sp. | reverse complement strand
AGATTTTGAGGCTCTTTTTGAGGTCATAGTGTCTTATAGAACCCACCTTCAGCAATTCCGGTAGCGCCAGACGGATATCCTCGTAGGTCTTCTCGAAATTGTCGGTGTACCACGGGTCGGCCACGTCGCGATTCTCGCCGGCAAGCGACATGAGAAGACTCACCTTGTGGTCGGTGTCACGTATGCCGAGCATCTGCAACCAACGCAGGTTGTTGTGGTCCATGACGAGGATGCGGTCATAGTGGTCGTAGTCGGCCTGTGTGATTTGGCGGGCTTGGCGCCGCTCGAAGGGCACGCCATGCGCCCGCAGGCATCGCTTGGCCGGCGGATACATGTCGTTGCCGATCTCCTCGGTCGAGGTGGCCACGCTGTCTATCTCAAAGTCGGCCTCACGGCCCGCGTCCCTCACCAGCTGCTTCATCATGAATTCGGCCATCGGGCTACGGCAGATGTTGCCGTGGCACACAAAAAGTATTCGTTGCTTCATGGTTGTCTGCATTGTTATTTAATGAGTAAGTAACCTTATTATGGTGTCCCCACTGTTTCTATTGTCGTGTAATTAGGTGGGACAGTTGCTAAAGAAATGCCTGTCGGCCTCGCATACTGCGCGAAGCCAACAGGCATTGTCGAGTGTTCATTTCTGCGTCACCCTCATTTCTCAGCCTCCGCCGTGAGGTTGGTGACATGGCTGCGGAACTGTCCCGCCTGCTTGAGCGGGAAGACCAGCGTGCGGATGTAGTACATCGTGCCCCGCTGCCCGAAGCTCAACTGCTTGACGCCCAGCGTCTCCACGGCCTTGCCGTTGATGAGCAGCGTGGTCTGTTCCTTGTCGCCGCGGATGGTCACGCGCGCCTTCTCGCCGGGATAGAACTGGTAGTTGAAGTGGTTGAGGTAGCCGTCGCGGCTGTAACCCATCAAGCCCGACACGGGGTCGGCGAGATAGAACGTCGTGGCGCCGTCGGTGAAGAGCATCGTGCCCTTGTCCTCGGGTTGCGCCTCAATGTCGAAGCTCACCTCGTAGTTCCAGCCGATGTTGTCGATGGGCATCTTGTCGCCGGGCTTCACCTCGGCCACCTGCAACTTGCCCTCGGGATGATAGCCGGCATAGTTGATGCCCGGTGCCTCGCGCACCTCCTTCGAGAGGCGCTCAAAGTCGGCCCAGGGCAGCTTGGTGGCAGAGGCCGTCCACATCTTCGTGGCCAGGGTGCGGATGGCTGGCATGCAACGGTAGTGGATGTCCTGGTCGGTGATGCCATTGCCCACGATGTCGTTCCACACGGCAAACGAGCCGCCCTTGATCTGCGGATGGCGTTCGGCAAACTGCTTGCCGCCGATGTTGGCGGGCGTCCACCCCTCATAGAGCCACTTGCAGTTGAGGTAGTCGTAATAGTAGCCGGCCTTCGGCACGATGTAGACATAGCCGTCGGGGATAGACACCACGTCGTAGCCCAACCTCACCATGGAGTCGGGGTCGGCGTAGCCGTTGCTCCAGAGGTCCATCAGCACGTTCTTCACCTTGACGGGCGTCTTGCCCTTGGCGTGGGTCAGCGAGCCCCATATCATGGCCTTCCTGCCGTAGCCCTCCACCGCTCTGATGTAACGGTCGGTCAGGGCGCGGAACTTCTCCACCACAGCGGTGTCGGCGTTGGAGTACTCGTCGGTGCCGATATGCACATACTTGCCACGGAAGACAGGACTGGGACCGTCGAGATACTCCTTGAAGAGCCCGTCGAGAAACTTGTAGGTCTCGGGGTTGAAGAGGTCGAGGTGATCCATGCCATACTTCTTGCTGCCTATCTCCGGCTTGTAATGCGTGAAGGCGAGCACGTGGGCCGGCATGTCAATCTCGGGAATGATGTCCACGCCCAGGCTGTCGGCGAGCTCCTGCAACTGGATGAACTCACGCTTGGTGTAGTAGCCGTCGCGCGCCGTGAGACCGGGATAGGTGTCACACTCCATGCGGAAGGCGGCGTAGGTCTTGTCCCATGAGCCGTCGAAGAACTGCTTGAAACCATTGTCGTTGAGATGGATCTGCAGGGCGTTCATCTTATAATAGGAGAGGATGCGCACGTAGTCGCGTAGCATCGACATGGGCAGAAACTTACGGCCCGCGTCGAGGAAGGCGCCACGATAGCCATAGTCGGGCCAGTCGCGCACG
>DAIOEQ010000332.1:0-2196 GCA_036746215.1 Prevotella sp. | reverse complement strand
GCTGACCCCCGACAGCCTGGCCGACATCATCGCCAAGGACCTCCGCCGGCTGGCCATCACGCCCGAGTGGCAGATGCTGCTCCGGCAGTTCCCACCCCTCGTGAGGAGCCGCATCGGGATGGAGCCGTGACGCCCTGGCCCCAGATAAGATAGAACATGTAACCAACAAATACAGGGATTGATGAAAAAGATATTGTTGCTTGGCTCAGGCGAACTGGGCAAGGAGTTTACGATTGCCGCCAAGAGGGCCGGCCAGTATGTCATCGCTTGTGACCGTTACGACAACGCGCCAGCCATGCAGGTGGCCGATGAGCGAGAGATCTTCTCCATGCTCGACGGCGAGGCGCTCACCGCCGTGGTGGAGAAGCATCACCCCGACATCATCGTGCCGGAGATAGAGGCCATCCGCACCGAACGTCTCTTCGACTTCGAGCGTGAGGGCATACAGGTCGTACCCTCGGCCCGTGCCGTCAACTACACCATGAACCGTCGAGCCATCCGTGACCTGGCGGCCAAGGAACTGGGCCTGCGTACGGCCAAGTACTTCTATGCCAAGACCTTCGATGAGTTCAAGCGCGCAGCCGATGAGATCGGGTTCCCCTGTGTGGTGAAGCCCTTGATGTCGTCGTCGGGCCACGGACAGAGCTACGTCCACAACGACGACGAGCTGCGGGAGGCCTTCCGTGAGGCCATGGAGGACGGACGCGGCGACGTCAAGGAAGTCATCATCGAGGAGTTTATCGACTTCGACTCCGAGTTCACCCTGCTCACCGTCACCCAGAAAGACGGCCCCACACTCTTCTGCCCACCCATCGGCCATGTGCAGAAAGGCGGAGACTACCGTGAGAGTTGGATGCCCTGCGCCCTCTCCGATGAGGCGCTGCGCCAGGCCGAGCACATCGCCGACGAGGTGACGCGCGCCCTGACGGGTTACGGCCTGTGGGGCGTGGAGTTCTTCCTCACCAAGCAGGGCGAGGTCATCTTCTCGGAACTCAGTCCACGTCCTCACGACACGGGCATGGTCACCCTGAGCCACTGCACCAACCTCAGTGAGTTTGAGCTTCATTTCCGCGCCGTCATGGGACTGCCCATCCCAGCCATCCACCTGGAGCACACAGGCGCCTCGGCGGTCGTGCTCTCGCCCGTGGAGAGCCTTGAGCCCCTCGACTACAACCTGGAGGACGTGTGTGCCGAAGACCATTCGCGCGTGCGCATCTTCGGAAAGCAAGAGGCACACGTGGGGCGCCGCATGGGTGTGGTGCTCTGCTACGACGAGGTGGGCTGTGACGTCAACGACCTGCGCGACAAGGCCAAGCGGTTGGCCAAGACCGTGCTCGGCACAGACCCTTACATGAAGAAATAAGGTGGGCACATGGAAAAGACGATGGGGCGTGTCATAGACCTGCCCAAGATTGTAGACCCGCGCGGCAACTTGACCGTGGCCGAACAACTGAGGTCGGTGCCCTTCGAGATAAGGAGGGTCTATTGGACGTATGACGTGCCGTCGGGAGAGCATCGCGGCGGTCACGCTCACCGCCATTGCCGTGAGTTCATCATTGCCGTGAGCGGGTCGTTCACAGTCACGCTCGACGACGGGCGCGACCGGAAGTCTTTCCTCTTGAACCATCCGTACCAGGGTCTTCTGGTTGAGACGGGCGTGTGGCGCACGCTGGAGGATTTCTCCTCGGGCGCCGTCTGCCTGGTGCTGGCAGAAGACTTTTTCGACGAAGACGACTACATACGCGACTATGATGACTATCTGCAGGTATACGCCCGATAAGGCGCGGCAGTGGGACGACTTCGTCAGGCGGAGCCGGCAAGGCACGTTTCTCTTTGAACGCGCCTACATGGACTATCACCATGACCGCTTCGCCGACTACTCGCTCATGGTCTACCGCAAGGGACGTCTGTTCGCCTTGTTGCCTGCCAACGAGGCCGATGGCGTGTTGTGGAGCCACCAGGGACTGACCTATGGCGGCCTGCTCACGGACCAGGCGGCCACGGTGGCTGAGGTGTGCGACGCTTTTCGCGCCCTCAACGACCACCTGCGTGAGGAGGGATTACGCAAGGTTGTCTACAAGGCCATGCCCTGGATTTACCACCGTTTGCCCGCTGAGGAGGACCTCTATGCGCTGACCAATGTGTGTGGTGCGCAGCTCACGGTGCGCCATATCTCGTCGACCCTGGTGGAAGGCG
>DAIOEQ010000331.1:0-2214 GCA_036746215.1 Prevotella sp. | reverse complement strand
GGACGCCTTCAACCTCCATCTCTCAATGGGCTACGCCCAACGCCCCAACACGCTCGACGTCACGGTGGACTCCGCAAGAAGCGAGACGCAAGGCCACTATCGACAGGATCTCACCTCGCGCCACCTCGCAGGCGATTTCTTCACCCACTATCGATGGCAACTGGGCGCCTTCGCCCTCAACTACGGACTCGCGGCGAACGCCAGCCTGCGGTCCGTGCGCACGGAGCTCGACGGATGGAAGGCTGACGACTATCCGGCGACCAACAACTTGCGCTACGACACTTATGAGGTGTCGCTCCGGCAGGAATACGCGTACAGGCAATCCAACTGGAGGGCGACATTAGGGTGCCCCCTGGTGATATACGCACAGGTGCTCAACGACCACATCCTGCATGACAAGCGCGAGCACACCCGAATGTTCGTATCACCCAACACCACGGTCAGCTACGACTGGGACCACTGGTCGGGCAAGGTGAGCGTACGCTATGACAAGACGCTGGGCGACCCCGGCGGCATCTATTCGGGCTACGTCATGGGCAACTACCGCTCGTTTCAGCGCAGCTATGTGGAACGCCTGTCGGAAAGCAGACGCCTCTCGACAGAAGGCAGCATCTATTACCGCAACCCGCTGTCGGCCACCTTTGCCACGCTTAGCGCCCGTTACGAGCATGGCAAAAACTACCAGACCTATGGCACGACCTACCACGGGGCCACAAGCGTCATACAGGCGGTGGACAAGCCCACCTGCTCAGCGACCTACCAACTGAGACTCGAAGGTAGCCAGGGATTTGACGCCTTGCAGACCACGGTCAGCCTCTATGGCAACTATCAGTTGGCGACTGCCGAACGGCTGATTGACCAGCGCGTCTTCCCCTTCCGCTCGACCACCACCCAAGTGGGCCTGCGGGGATCCGTCACGCCGTGGGCCTGGCTCAACGTGGCCATCGTCAGCGATTTCTCGTGGAACGTGAGCCGCAGCAAGAGCCATGAGGAAAAGCGGGAACAGACCCTCCGGACTGCCACACAAAAGATAGCAATCACGGCCTACGCCACCAAGAAGTTGACCCTGACGGCCCTGTTGGAGGACAACTACAACAACCTGACAGCCACACACCGACATACCTGGTTCGGCGACTTCGTGGCGAAAATCAAGCTCAAGCACATCGAACTGGAAGGCCAAGCCAACAATCTCTTCAACCTCCAACATTACACAAGGGTGAGCTACAACGGATTGGACCTGTACTCGCAGACGGCGCAACTGCGCGCTCGCCATTTCATCGCAACCGTGAGGTTTAAGCTATTGTAACCTATCGGGGTCAGCGGAGGCGACAGACGACCATTCGACATATACCCCAAAAGGCAGATGCGGAGATTTAATCATTCTCCGTATCTGCCTTAATATATGCGACTTATGGTATAAGCGACATCAACTTCCACCCACAAGAAGCCCTTGGCGCGTCATGACGGGAAGCTACGTTCGCCTTGCCGGCAATCAGTCCTCGAGACACTTGTCGAGTTCCGCCTCGATCTCCTTACGGTCCATGTTCTGCCCGATGAAGACAATCTTCTGCATGCGGTCACCATAGTTCTCGTCCCAGTCTTTCTTGGCACCGGGATTCTTCTCAAGGAATTGTTCCAGTTCGTCGGCGGGCATGGTGGCATACCACTGGCCGGCATTGGTGATGTTGAACTGCTTGCCACTCTGCTCAAAGAGATAACAGGTGTCTCGCTCATCGCGGAAGTAGCACATGCCCTTGGCGCGGATGACACTGCGCGGCCACTTGGTGGACACGAACTCATCAAACTTGGCAAGGTTCATGGCCGGGCGGCGATAATAGACGAAGGTCTGGATGCCATACTCCAAGGCCTCGCCCGACTCCTCATTCTCCAGTTCGTCGTCATCATCCTCCATGGCCTCAATCCAGCGCGCCGATGTGGCCACCTTCTCGAAGTTGAAGGAGTGGGTGTTGATGATCTTGTCGAGGTCCACGTCGCCAAAGTTGCACTCATAGATTTGCGCCTTGGGCTGGATCTCATGGATGATGCCCTTCAGGTGGGCCAGCTCCTCCTTGGAAACCATGTCGGCCTTGTTGAGCAGGATGATGTTGCAGAACTCTATCTGCTGGATGACCAGGCTTGCGAGGTCTTCCTCCTCATGATCGTCCTTGAGCTGGTCGCCCAGCCCAAACTCATCGCGCATACGCAAGGCGTCGA
>DAIOEQ010000330.1:341-2223 GCA_036746215.1 Prevotella sp. | reverse complement strand
GCCTGTGTCTTGCCGTTGAGCAAGATGCCGATGCTGTCCCAGCCCTCACCGTAGAGCGATGGGAAAAAGAAGATGAGCGTGCTCAGGACCAGTCCGCCGAGCATCAGCTTGTGGTAGGGATGGCGGCGCATGCGTGCGAAGATGCTCTCACACCAGTTCATGCCCCGCATGAAGTAGAGGCTGACGAAGGCGCAGAACACGCCCAACAAGACCGTCGCGGGGATGCGCTCGACGCTCCACGCCGAGTCGAGAGAGAACGAGAACATCGACTTGTCGCCGACGAGCATGTAGCTGGCCACGTTGGCCGTGATGGTGGCGATGAGGATGGGCACGATGGAGGCCATGGTCATGTCGATCATGAGCACCTCAAGGGTGAACACCATGCCGGCGATGGGCGCCTTGTAGATGCCCGCCACGGCCGCCGCCGCGCCACAGCCCACGAGGAGCATGAGCTGTCGCTTGTCGAGCTTGAAGAGTTGTCCGAGGTTGCTGCCGATGGCCGACCCGGTGAGCACGATAGGCGCCTCGGCGCCCACCGACCCGCCGAAGCCGATGGTGATGGCCGACGCCACGACCGATGTCCAGCAGTTGTGCCGTCTCAGGCGCGACCGCTTGGTGGATATGGCGTAGAGCACGCGCGTGATGCCATGCGAGATGTTGTCGCGCACCACATATTTGATGAAAAGGGATGTGAGCCAGATGCCCACCACGGGGAAGAGCAGGAAGAGCCAGTTGGGGGCGTGCCGGTCGAAGCCGTTGGTGAGCAACTCTTGTATGAGGTGGATGATGCCGTGGAGCAGGTAGGCGGCCACGGCGGCCAGGATGCCGACGACAAACGCCAGCACCTGCGTGGTCTGCTTGTCGGTGAGGTTGCGCTGTCGCCAGGCTATCAGCCTGTCGAGCCAGCCCTTGGCGGCTTGGGGAGACGAGGTGACGGCTTGGCTCATTTCCTGATGATGGTCACCTCTCCGTCGGCGCCGAGCTTCACGATGGAGCTGGGCTTGTGGGGTTTATGTTCCTGTCGGCGCGCGAAGCAGACGTAGTCGGCCTGCTCCAGGAGCTCCGGCGCGATGTCGCAGTAGTTTTGCGCGGCGGGCTGCCCGCTGATGTTGACGCTGGTGGAGACCAGGGCCTTCTGGAAACGGTAGCAAAGCTCATGTGAGAAAGGCTCCTTGGTGATGCGCAGGGCGATGCTGCCGTCGTCGGCGATGAGGTTGGGCGCGAGGTTGACGGCGCCGTCGAGGATGACCGTCATGGGGTTCACCGCGGCGTCGATGAGGTCCCAGGCCACGGGCGGCACCTGCCTGACGTAGCGCTGCAGGCGCGCGTCGCTGTCGACGAGGCAGATGAGCGCCTTCGAGTCGTCGCGTTGTTTCATCTTGTAGACCTTGGCCACGGCCTCGGCGTTGGTGGCGTCGCAGCCGATGCCCCACACCGTGTCGGTGGGGTAGAGGATGACGCCGCCCTCGCGGAGCACGCGGACAGCGTTGCGTATGTCTTCTTCTTGTGTCATGTGCTTGTACGATATGATTGTAGGCAAAATTACGAATTCTTTGTGTCTCGCCCAAATGTTTGCGGCAAAAAGTTGCTTGCATTTTATGTCATCTTGGCTCAGGCACGAGATCAACCCAGGGCTGTGGCTTAGCTTCCTTGGGCCAAGCCACAGCCCTGGATGATCTTTTCCATGTGTTCAATCATTTCTTGTTGGCCAAATACAATGGGGGGCGTTGCATAGTCTGTCTTGATGGAATACTCACCTTCTGTTCCATACCACTCTACCAGATATTGGTGGTTGTCTGTCTGCAATTGGAAAGCGTGCTCATATTCTCCTTTCGAATCGTAGAATACGAATCTGTCATTTGCGATTTTGTTTTTTTGACAA
>DAIOEQ010000330.1:0-287 GCA_036746215.1 Prevotella sp. | reverse complement strand
CACTGAATCCATGGTGCGCATTCATTCTGTCTGTTGGCAATCAATGCTTTCAGGAAGTCTTTTGCAGACATGGTAGGATAGTCAGTTGTCCATAGGTCAATCATATCCTTGATGTTCTTTCCGTACGATTGACCTTCCCTTGTGTGCTCCCGTAGGTAACGCTTGAAACTGTTGTCGCGATCCTTGTTATACAGGAACAGTCTGTTGCTTTCCTCCCAACAGTTGGGCATGAAGGCCAGCATGGCGGTGTAAAAGGTTTGGCTGTGGTCTTTGATGCAATCAAGCAT
>DAIOEQ010000329.1:0-2230 GCA_036746215.1 Prevotella sp. | reverse complement strand
CTGGTTTCCAAATAGTTTCCGACCTTCTATCTTCAGCTTGAGTTCCTTGGCTTTACCGACCATCACGGGGGTGCTGTCGGGGTCGAGGATGAGGCTGGTGAGTGTGGCGACGGCCTTGTCCTTGTCGTTGTTAGCCACGTAGGCGTTGGCAAGCATCCAACCGATGAGAGGCTTATACTCGGTGTAGTCGTTGTATTCCGCCTGTCGGGCGAGTCGCCACACCCGCTCCAGCTCCTCAAGGGTGCCGGCCAGGTCTTTTCGCGACGCGACCGCTTGGTAGAGACGACTGATGGTCGTCTGGGCGTCTGGTGCCGCTCCACGGTCATATTCTGACGCGGGGAAACAGGCCAGGTAGGTGTCTGCAAGCAGGCTCATCTGATGATTGTCGTAGAGACGATAGCCGCCTCCTATGCAGAGCAAGAGGACGGCCGCGGCGGTCGAAAATGCGGCGACGGTCTTGCGGGATAGGCGCACGAGGCGGGTTGGCGTGGCGGCGGACCGGCCGGTTGTGGCGGTGGCAAACTGGACTTTCAGCGCTTCCTTCGTGTTTATCCGCCCGAGGGCGCCAATCACTTGCCGGTCGCGCTCGGCGCCCACGTGGCGCATGCCTTTCACCAGGCGCGCCATGGCTATCGCTTTGGCGCGTAGGTCATCGTGCCGCTTGACCTCTTCCATGAACGCGCGCTCCTCGCCGGGTGTCATCTCCCCTCGCAGAAAATGGGCGATGCGCTCGTCTTGTGTGATGGCTCTGTTGTCTGCTTGTTCAGTCATGGTGTTCTGTCTTAAAGTAGGGGCTATCAATTAGCTTTGTTTTCTTGAAGGTGGTAACTTATAGGGCCCATCTTAAAAGAGTTTCTTGACCAGTTCCCGGTAGCGTGTCTTGAACTTCTCCGTGCAGCGGTGCTTGGTCACCTTGATGGAACCCTCGCTGTAGCCCAGCAGCAGGGCCAGCGCCTTGAGCGACAGCTCGTCGCGGTAATAGCCCCAGAGCAGTTCGTCGCAGGGCGAGGGCAGGTTGCGCACGAGGCCACACACCAGGCGTTGCTTCTCCTTCTCGAAGCCGTTGTCGTCGAGGGCGATGAGCGCTTCGGCCTTGTCCTCCCGAAATGCGTCGTCCGTGAGCGAAAGGGAGGCCATGTCGTCGGTAGCTGGCATCCTGGCCTTGGCGCGCAACAGCTCAAGCGCTTTGTTGCGACAGATGCCCATGAAGTAGGTTGACAGCGACGAGGTCAGTTTCGAGAGTTTGCCGTTGGACACATTATCATATAGCGTCAGGAAAGCCTCTTGAAACACGTCCTTGCAATCGTCGGGGCTCAAGCCGTAACTCTTGCTGAGATAGTGGAGCGCCTTGGACCATTCGGCCGTTGCGAAACGGTTGAGCGTTGCGTCGTCAAAGGTGATCGGTTGTTTCATCTGTCGGTCTCGATTACAGGGTTTTGGTTGACCAGCCGCCGGTCTTGTCGCATGGCTCTCACGACACCAGTGACCCAACTGGTGTTAGGGGAAAGGGCGATAAGCGACAATGTCCGGTTGACATAATAAGACAAGGGACCATAGAAGGTCTTGCCGACCTTGATCTCCGTGTTGGTCTGGTAGGAGCGGCAGGCCTCGATGTAACAGATGCCCGCGAGCTTCGGCGAGCTCTCCACTTTCATGTGCCCCCGCCGGTCAATCCTGGGGATGTATCGCCGGCCGTGGGGAGAGAACCCGACATTAGTGCCCCGTTGGCGGCATCCCTCCTCGGCTTCGCTCTCCTCGCGACTGATCCCTCCGGCATGGCAGGCGTCCACGATGACATAGACAAACCCCGTCGGGCCCACCAGCAACGCGAGCTTCCGCGCGCCCATGGCCGGCAGGGAGCAGACCATGACACATGTGAGCGTTGCCAGGGCCTTTCAGAAGGCGTCGGCGAGCATCGTGTGGCACGCCTTTCTCGACAGGCTGCCCTGTGATTGCGGAGTGATTGTTACCTTTACTTCTGACATCTGGGTGCAAATTTAGCAAATATATCTCATTCCAAATCCCGGCAGACGATTTTTATTTTTGCCAAGTTCGGTCGCTGGCCTTGCTATGGGGCGCAAGCAAGAGTCGTAGGTCTAATCCTCGAAAAAAAACATGTCCTGTTTGTTAACCTTTCCCTCATAACGGTCATAAAGGGTAGAAGAAACCAAGAAAGTAATGATTAAGTTAACGTGAACATGAATAGACATATCAACCCCACGTCACCACG
>DAIOEQ010000328.1:0-2240 GCA_036746215.1 Prevotella sp. | reverse complement strand
GGTACGGACCGCACATTGCTATACGAATGGGCGACAGGATAGGAATTGGGGAAAAATCAAAACTTGTTCAGCGTCAAGCATGAAACATCAGAGGTATCAATATATTAATAAATAATAACGGATTAAACAAAACCGTTAATATAAGTTATAAATTGAACACTATTTCATCAACACACTTGCGAATTTACATAAAGTTTGTAATTTTGCAACGTGTTTTTCATAGTATTAGATTTAAGGTTAACAAGGTTGGAGTACGGCGGTACTCCTTTTTTTGTGCCTTTTCCGAGCCGCCCACAAACCGCACGGCAAGCGGGCTTCCACCTTCTTAAACATCAATGACCTCGCCGTCGTAAGCAAACTGGAAGCCTTCGGGCAAGCGTCTGTTGGCCACGTCATGCAAGCCTATCTCATGCGTCATGTGGATGAAATAGGTGCGCTCGGCCCCCACCCTATGCGAGAATGCGATTGCCTCGTCCACCAACATGTGGCTATGGTGCTCTTTTTCCCAGCGCAACGCGTTGACCACCAATGTCTTCACACCCTTCAAATAGCCAACTTCCCCCTCGTCCATCGTTTTCATGTCCGTGATATAGGCCAAGTCGCCAAAACGATAACCGAGGATGGGCAGCTTGTCGTGCATTACGCCCACGGGCACCACGTCCACGTCACCGATGCGCAACAGCTGGTGGCGATGTATGGTGTGGAGGTTCAACTTCGGCACCCCCGGATAGAGATGTTGCACGAAACAATAGGGAAAATTATGCATCACGGCCTTCACCGTGACACTGTTGCCATAGATGTCGATGTCTCCAAACTTGCAGAACGGGCGCAAGTCGTCGAGCCCGCCCACATGATCATAGTGCGCATGGGTCAGGAGCACCCCATCGATGGGGCGGAAAGGCAACGGCATGAGTTGCATGCGGATGTCGGGACCGCAGTCGATGAGGATGCGCGTTTGCTCGGTTTCAAGCAGGGCCGCGGTGCGATAGCGCTTGTCGTGCGCGTCGTGGCTCTTGCACACCTCACACTCACAGCCGTTGACTGGAACGCCCGTGGAGGTGCCGGTGCCCAGGAAAGTCAGCCTTCTCATGGTCATATCACATTCACTTCAGGATGTAGCTCCAGTCCGAAGCGCTCCCTGACTGCCGCCTGCACGGCGCGCATCAGCGCCACAATGTCTGCGCCCTTGGCACCCCCTCGGTTGACGAGCACCAAGGCTTGCTTGTCGTGCACGCCTGCCGGGCCCAGGCTCTTGCCTTTCCATCCACACTGGTCAATCATCCATCCGGCAGGTATCTTGTAGCGGTCGTCGCCCATCTCAAAATAGCGCAAGTCGGGATGCGAGGCCTTCAGGCGCTCAAACGTCGCCTGGTCCACGATGGGGTTCATGAAGAACGAGCCCGCATTGCCCGTCACCTCCGGGTCGGGAAGCTTGGCGCGGCGGATGTCGATGATCACGTCGCGCAGTTGCTTGGCCGTCAGTTGGTCGGCGGCAATGTTTCTGCGTTCCAGCTCCGCGCGTATGTTGCCATAGTCAAGGTCGGGCGAGAAGGTCTTGGTGAGCCTGTAACTGACCGACAAGATGATGTACTTGTCTTTCCACTCATGCTTAAACCGGCTTTGCCGGTAGCTGTATCCACAGTCGGCGGCCTTCTTCACGATCGTCTTGCCCGTTCCGAGTTCCACGGCCTCCACATCGACGATGGCATCCTTCGCCTCGGCGCCATAAGCCCCAATGTTCTGCACGGCGGAAGCGCCACACTCACCGGGAATCAGGCTCAGGTTCTCCAAGCCATGCCAACCCTGCCCCACGGCATAGGCCACGACATCGTCAAACGTCGTCCCGGCCCAGCAGCGCAGCACCACTTCCGTGTCGCTCTCCTGCTCCACCCGCACGTCAAAGCGCTTTTCGGGCGTGATCACCAGACCGGGGAAGTCACGCGTCAGGAGCAAGTTGCTGCCACCGCCGAGCAACAAGTAAGGTGTGGTTTGCAACCTGCCGTCGAGCGCGATGGCCCGGGCGTCGGCCTCGTTCTGGTAGACCAGCAACTCGTCACACCGCTGGTCGATGCCAAACGTGTTGCGACTGAGCAGCGAAGCGTTTGTTATTGTCTGCATGTCTTAGCTATTGAATTTCACAAGTTTCCACTCGCCCCGCACCTTGCGGAACGACAGCTCTATCTCCAGGCCGTTGGCTATGCCACGGATGAGGAACGTCTTTCGGTTGGTCTCCGTGTAGG
>DAIOEQ010000327.1:0-2301 GCA_036746215.1 Prevotella sp. | reverse complement strand
GAAAAAACCAAATTGTCAAAATCGACACACCATAAAGAGAAAGATGAAGGAGTGACACTCCTTTTATTATTGTTATAATTCACACAAAACAAAATCCTATTATTAATGGACAAACAACTAAATCAAATCAGTCATGCCCTTAAACGAATGGGCATGATGATGGCGATGATGCTCTTTGCCGTAATGGTCTACGCGCAGAACATCAAGGTAACAGGTACCGTCACCGACTCATCGGGCGAGCCCATCGTTGGCGCTTCCGTAGTGGTGGTCGGCGCAAAGGGTGGCACCGTTACCGACATCGACGGAAAATACTCATTGCAGGTTTCGCCGCAGGCAACGCTTCGCATATCATATCTCGGATTCAAGAACGAGGAAGTGAAAGTGGGCAGCCGCAAGGTGATAGACGTGGAGATGAAATCGGCCGACACGGAGCTCAACGAGGTCGTCGTGGTCGGTTATGGCACGCAGAAGAAGGTCAATGTCACCGGTGCCGTGTCGATGGTTGGCTCTGAGGTGCTCGAAGACCGTCCCGTGACCAACGTCACCCAGGCCCTGCAAGGTGCCGTGCCAGGCTTGAACTTCTCAGCCAACAGCAATGGCGGCATGCTCAACAACTCCATGGCCATCACCATCCGTGGCACCGGCTCTATCGGCAACGGATCCACCGACTCGCCGCTCATCCTCATCGATGGCATCGAGGGCGACATCAACAGCCTGAACCCCAACGACATCGAGAGCGTATCCGTGCTGAAAGACGCGGCTTCGGCCTCCATCTACGGCACGCGCGCCGCGTTTGGCGTGATCCTCGTCACAACCAAAAGCGGCAAGTCGGGCAAGGTGAGGGTGAACTACAGCGGCGACGTGCGTTTCTCCACCGCCACGCAGCTGCCAGAGATGGTCAACTCTCTCGACTTCGCCAACTACTGGAACACGGCGAGCAACAACTCGGGCTCTGGCGACCAGTTCGACCACGAGGCCATTGAGCGCATCAAGAACTACATGAACGGTGTCTACAACGACCCGACACAGCCCGAATATTACGGCGTGAGACCAGCCTCCAACAACCGCTGGAGCATCTACGGCGGCTCTTTCGCCAACACCAACTGGTTCAACGAGTTCTACAAGAAGAACGTGCCTTCCACACAGCACAACCTGTCGATGTCGGGCGGCAACGACAAGGTGAGCTGGCTTCTGAGCGCGGGCTACCTGATGAACAACGGCCTTATCCGCCACGGTCACGACGAGCTCGACCGCTACACCATGAACGGCAAGATCAGCGCGCAGCTCGCGTCGTGGGCAAAGGTGGAATACTCCACCAAGTTCATGCGCTCCGACTATGAGAAGCCTCAATATCTTTCAGGCTTGTTCTTCCACAACATCGCGCGCCGCTGGCCGACGTGCCCCACGATTGATCCTAACGGGCATTGGATTGACGGCATGGAGATCGCCGAGCTTGAAGACGGCGGCACGACAAACGAGCGCACCAACCAGTTCACGCAGCAGTTGAACTTCACCTTCACGCCGCTCAAGGGCTGGAACATCCACATCGACGGCGCCATGCGCAACAACTTCTACAAGTCGAAGACCGACCAGTTCCCCGTCTACTCTTACTATGCCGACGGCACGCGCTGGCTCCGCGACTCAGGCTACGGCACGGTGGCGAGCGTGAGCGACTACCGCTCGGAGTCAGACTACTTCTCGTTCAACGGCTATACCGACTACACACGCAGCATAGGCTTGCACAACCTCAAGGGAATGCTCGGCGTGAACTTCGAGAAATACGGCACCAACAATGTCAGCGCCTCGGGCACCAACCTCGTGGACAACAGCTTCCCATACTTGAGCCTGACGCAGAAGAACCCACGCGTGAGCGACGCCTACTGGCACCGCGCCACGGCCGGATATTTCGCGCGTATCAACTACGACTACGACAGCAAGTACCTCATGGAGTTCAACCTGCGCTACGACGGCTCGTCACGCTTCACCAACGACAACCGCTGGGCATGGTTCCCGTCAGTGTCGGCAGGTTGGAACATCGCGCGCGAAGGCTTCTTCAAGCCGCTGTCTTCCACCGTCCAGACCTTGAAGCTGCGCGCCTCATGGGGCCAGCTCGGCAACACCAGCTCCGACTACGGCTCGTTCTGGGCTTGGTACCCCTTCTACCAGCAGCAGGGCGTGGGCTCACAGAGCAGCTCATGGCTCATCAACGGCACACGCCAGAACACGGCCTCATTGCCAGGCATCGTGAACAGCACCATGACATGGGAAACGGTTGAGACATGGGACGTGGGTCTCGACTTC
>DAIOEQ010000326.1:1330-2323 GCA_036746215.1 Prevotella sp. | reverse complement strand
AGGTGGAAGGGACGTGAGTGGATCAGCGGTTTCAACGGGTCGGCTGGCACGGCCGTGGTCACCCTCCATTCTGCGGCCCTCTGGACGGACAGCCGCTACTTCCTCGCGGCGGAGGAACAGCTTTCCGGCACCGAGTTCCAGCTGATGAAACTCAAGATCGAGGGCACGCCTACCATCAGCGAGTGGCTCGGCCAGCAACTTTGCCATGTCGCCAGCGCTGAGGTGGGTGTCGACGGCATGGTCAACTCGATGGCGAGTGTTGAGGCGCTCATCTACGACTTGCGCCACCAGGGCGGCATCACCGTCCGCACCAACCTTGACCCGTTGGCCATGATTTGGACGGACCGCCCCGCGATACCGGCCGACAAGGTCAGCATCCAGCCGTTGGAGTATGCAGGCGAGACTACCAAGTCGAAGCTGTCGCGTATCCGCGAGGCCCTGCGTGCCCTGCATGTCGACGGCATGTTGGTATCGGCCCTCGACGACATCGCATGGACGCTCAACCTCCGTGGGACGGATGTCCACTGCAATCCCGTCTTCGTGTCCTATCTCCTCATTTCATCGTCAAGTGTCACCCTGTATATTAATAAGGAGAAAATCACGCCGGAGGTGGAACTTTATCTCCAGGAGCAGGGGGTGGACATTGCTCCCTACGATGAAGTGAAGCAGGGCGTCCGCCAATATGAGGACTACAACATCCTGCTTGACCCCAACGAGACCAACTACACCCTGTCGCAGTTGTTCCGTGTGCAGGAGGTGGTCAGGAAGAACAGCCCCATCCCCGCCATGAAGGCCATCAAAAACGAGACCGAGATCCGCGGTTATCGCTCGGCCATGCTCAAGGACGGCATCGCCCTGGTGAAGTTCCTACGTTGGCTGAAGCCGGCTGTCGAGGCGGGCGGACAGACCGAGATCTCCGTCGACCGAAAGCTCACCGGGCTGCGCGCCGAACAGCCCCTGTTTCGCGACATTCTGCATGGTAGATTCTGTCGT
>DAIOEQ010000326.1:0-1273 GCA_036746215.1 Prevotella sp. | reverse complement strand
CGACACCATTGCCGGCTATGGCGTCCATGGTGCCATCGTCCACTATGAGGCGTCGCCCGAGACCGACATCCCGCTTGAGCCGCGCGGCTTCCTGCTTCTCGACAGTGGCGCCCAGTATCAGGACGGAACGACCGACATCACCCGCACCATCGCCCTGGGACCCGTGACGGAATATGAGAAACACATCTACACCTTGGTGCTCAAAGGCCATATCCAGCTGGAGCTCTGCAAGTTCCCGTCGGGTGCCAGCGGCACGCAGATGGACATCCTCGCCCGAGAGGCCATGTGGCGCGAGGGACTCAACTACCTCCACGGCACGGGCCACGGTGTCGGCTCCTACCTCAACGTGCATGAGGGCCCCCACCAGTTCCGCATGGAGTGGATGCCAGCGCCCTTCGTCGAGCGCATGACGGTGACCGACGAGCCGGGCATCTATCTGCCGGGACGTTTCGGCGTGCGCACGGAGAACACACTCCTCATCACTCATTACAAGGACACCGAGTTTGGGCGCTTCCTTCAGTTCGAGCCGTTGACCCTTTGTCCCATCGACACCACGCCCATCCTCAAGGATGAGTTGCTCGATGAGGAGGTCGCCTGGCTGAACGATTATCACCAGCATGTCTACGACGTGCTCGCGCCCCATCTCGACGGCGCCGACCTCGAATGGCTGCGCCTGGCCACACAACCCATCTGATGACGGGGGCGAAAAAGGCGAATGCCCAACGATGGAAAAGGTTGTGCGGGGGATCTTCAAAGTCGTTATCCGTAGGATTTTCGAGATGTCCCATGCAACCTTTTCCCTCTTTTTTGATGCCTGTCACCTGTCATGTTCCGGGTGACAGAGCGTTTGTGCTATATTGTGAAATAATTCATACAAAACGCCTTTGGAGAACGGCGCTTGTCCGACGAGAAGGACTATTCCCTTAAAATGCGCTCTGTTTTTCGATATTTTTGTAAGTAACAGAAAACCAACACTTTATGATGATTTACCGCAAGCCGAAAACGATTTTGTTGTTTCCGGTTTCTCGATAGGTGCCTTGTCGCCTCTCGATAGCTGTCCTCTTGGGTTGCGGATGATGCCTTGTCGTTCTTCGATTAGATGATAATCGCGCGACGATAGGTCGTCTTCTTTCAGCTATTCTATGCTTTCATCATCTTTTTGAAGCGCCACTTCCATCTTTTGATAGGCCTATGCCGCCTCATCGCGCTCTATTTGCTATGCTCCCGAGAAGCTTGCTTTTTCAGAAAAAAGGAGACATGGACAAAGATTAAT
>DAIOEQ010000325.1:0-2335 GCA_036746215.1 Prevotella sp. | reverse complement strand
GCGAGATAGAGGCTCTCATACTGCTGCTGGTCCTTTAGGTTGGCGAAGCCCTCCTTGATGGCTTCATCCGTCATGGATGAAATCCACAGGCGTTTCACCGGGCACTTGACCTTCGCCAGCTGCATCACCCAGCGCTGAATCAGCTCACCTTCCTGTCCGGCATCACCGCAATTGATAATCTCCTCGGCGTCAGCGTACAACTTGGCAATGGTCTGAAACTGCTTTTCGATGCCGCGGTCGGGTATGAGTTTGATGCCAAACCGTGCTGGTATCATCGGCAGGGCGGCCAACGTCCAGAAGCGCCAGTTGACAAGATAGTCGTTGGGTTCCTTCAGCTCACACAGGTGTCCGAAGGTCCAGGTCACCTGGTACCCATTGCCTTCCATGTAACCATCGTGCTGGGCCGTGGCGCCCAATATGCGCGCTATGTCACGAGCGACGCTCGGTTTCTCTGCTATACAAACAATCATGAAATTCAAATTACTGGCGCGAAGTCGTTGACACACTTCGCCACATATTCCGTTTCCTGGTCTGTCAACGTCTCGTTGCAGGGCAGGCTCAACTCGTTACGGTGTATCTCCTCCGTGATGGGGAACGATAGGTCGTTCCATTCCGCATAACATTGTTGCTTATGGGGTGGTATGGGATAGTGAATCATCGTGCCTATACCTTTTTCCTGGAGATATTGCTGGAGCTCATCCCTGTAGGGTGTCAGGACGGGAAAGATGTGAAACACATTGCTTCTATTGGGAATGCCGATTTCCGTTTTCAACCATTCCTTTTGCCCGGGCAATGTCACGAGAGGATTGTTGATATGCCTGTAATAATAATCGGCCTTATTCATTCTGCTGAAATTATTTCCATCCAGTGACGGCAGTTTTGCCAAGAGCACGGCTGCCTGCAATTCGTCGATGCGCGAATTGAGCCCCTTGTAAGGGAACACATACTTGCGTGACGAACCGTAATTGCCCAGTGCCCTCACGCAGTCGGCCAACTCGTCATCGTCTGTCGTGACGGCTCCCGCATCCCCCAAGGCCCCGAGGTTCTTTCCAGGATAGAAGCTGTGTGCGGCCGCATGGCCCAGTGAGCCCGTTCGTTTTTTCACATCATCCGTCACAAAACAACAACCGTGAGCCTGCGCGTTGTCCTCCACCAATCGCAGATGATATTTCTCGCAAAGCTCTCCCATGCGCTCGGTATAGGCGCAACGGCCATAGAGATGCACCAACAAGACAGCCTTTGTGCGGTGTGTGAGGGCCTGTTCCACCAAGCTGTCGTCCAACTGCAAGGTGTCCCTGCGCGGTTCGACCAGCACAGGTCTCAGTCCATTCTCCGTGATGGATAGGATGGAGGCGATATAGGTGTTTGCCGGCACGATCACCTCGTCGCCTTCCGCCAACACGCCCATCTCCTTGTAGGCGCGGAAGATAAGTGTCAAGGCATCAAGACCATTGCCGCAGCCCACACAATGCCTTGTGCCCACAAACTGGGCATAAGCCTCCTCGAATTGGCGCGTGGCATCGCCCTTCAGGTACCACCCGCTCTCCACCACTCGCTGGATGACATCTCTGAGCTCGCGCAGGTAGGGCCTGTTCACTTTTTCCAAGGAAAGATATGGAATGTTCATTGTTACGATAGTTAAGGTGTTATATTCCAAGCCTCCGTTACCACAGCCGGCTTATCCTGTGACGGTCAGAGCGCATATTCGTACCAGTCGTAGCACACGCCACGTCCGCCGAAGCCTTCTTTCTGGAAGATTAGCGGTTCGTTGAGCTCATGGCCGTCACCATTGCTCGACTTTCCGAAGTCGAAAAAAAGCGCATGGCGGTACACGTCATTGAGCAGATAGTCGAACAGGGCATCCAGCGCGCCGCACGCTTTCCCCTCGGGCGAGGCTGAGATGTATTGCGTGTGCACCACCTGTGGCGTCTCAAAGATGAGTGTGCCTCCCAAGGGTTCATCGCCCCGATAAGCCATGTAAAGGCGTATCTGCCGGGGGAAGCGCGCTTTCAACAGCCGCAACTCCGTCAAGGTGTGGACGGGATGTGCGCCATATTTGCGCTCCAAGTTCCCATTGAGAATGTTCCAAAAAGCCTCCAGGTCATCAGACTCACGCGCCACGACACCTTGACGCAAGGCTTTGCGCAGTCCGCTCCGCCGCGACTCGGTGAAGCGTAGCCGCTCGCCTTCCACCAGGGTCGACGAGATATGGCGCACCGTGAGTTGCGCGCCACACACATTGGTCAGCGCATAGAGGTCCTCCTCAGCGGGCAAACGATGGTAAATCCAGGGCATGACTTTGTAGACGACCTTGCGGAATCCCTCCTCACGCAGG
>DAIOEQ010000324.1:0-2358 GCA_036746215.1 Prevotella sp. | reverse complement strand
AATTTTGCACAAAAACTATAATGTCATGAAAGAGAACGAGAAAAATGAGCGTCGTGGCGGTCGAAGGGAGGGTGCAGGGAGGCCGCGCTCCGACAGCAAGCTCTACACCTTCAGGGCACCTGGCAGGATGGCGAGGTTCATCGACGCGCAAGACAGCAAGACGGAGTTTATCAAGGGCTGCATCACCAAGGCGATAAACGCCTTTGGCGCCAATTTCCGCAGGATTGGCGACATGTATCCCGCAGCTGAGGTCAAGGACGTGCGCTTGCCTTTCTTCGACGTGGGGATAGTGGCTGGCTTCCCCATTCCGCTCGACAACGACGAGAGGAGCCAAGACATCGAGCTCCTGAAGATGCTGTGCCCCAATCCTGAGGCCAGTTACCTCATCCGCGTCCAGGGCAACAGCATGATAGACGCCGGAATATACAGTGGCGACATCATCATCGTGGACAAGAGCAACCGCGAGCCGTCGCCGGCTGAGGTGGCGGTGTGCGAGCTCAATGGCGAATACACGCTGAAACGCTTCGTGAAGAGGGGCGACGAGGGGTGGCTGGTTCCCGCCAACCCCAACTATCCGGAGATAAAGGTGACGGAGGACGACTCGTTCAGCATTTGGGGGACCGTCACATACATTATCCATAAGCCAAGGGGGTGACAACATGTACGCGCTTGTAGATTGCAACAGTTTCTTCTGTTCCGTGGAGAAGGTCTTTCATCCTGGCCTTGAGGGTAAGCCTGTCGTAGTGTTGTCGAACAACGACGGCTGCATCGTGGCGCTTACGCCAGAGGCCAAGGCCGTGGGCCTGCGCCGTGGAGACCCAATATTCAAGGTGAGGGACATTGTGGACCACTGCCACGTGACGGTGTTTTCCACCAACATGTACCTCTACGCGGCAATGAGCAAGAGGGTGACAAGCATCTTGCGCAAATCCATCCTCCACGTGGAGAACTACAGCATCGACGAGAGCTTCTGCGACCTGGACGGGTACGATGCCCATTACGACCTGACCGGCATGATGCGTGGCATAGCGCAGAAGATAAAGCTCTGGACCGACATACCGGTGAGCGTGGGCATAGCCCCCTCGAAGACGCTCGCCAAGATGGGCAGCAAGTTTGCCAAGCGATACCCCGGCTACCAGGGCGTGTGCATGATAGACAGCGACTATAAGCGGCGCAAGGCCCTGGAGCTGTTCGACCTCGCGGATGTATGGGGAATAGGGCGGCGAACCTTCGAGAAGCTCAACTATTATGGCATAAACACGCCACTTGAGTTTGCCGACAAGAAGGAGTCGTGGGTCAAGTCGCGCTTCACGAAGCCTGGCATCCAGACATGGATGGAGCTCAACGGCATTCCATGTATCGACACGTCGGAAGTGAAACGCAAGAAGACCATCTGCACGAGCCGAAGTTTCGGCGACATGGTCGGTGGCCTCGACTCGTTGAAGGCGGCGGTGGCGACCTTTGCCGGCAGTTGCGCCAACAAGTTGCGGGGCGAGGACTCCGGAGCCAAGAGCGTGACGGTGTTCCTCAGCAGCAACAGGTTCCGCGACGACCTGGCGCAATACGGCAACGCCGCCTCCACGTGCTTCCTCACGCCCACCTCCGACACCATGGAGATAACCCAGGCCGCGCTCGCCATCCTCGCGCGTATATACATGAAAGGCATCATGTACAAGAAGGCGGGGGTCATCGTCAGCGACATCGTTCCGATAAACCCATTGCAAGCCAACTTGTTTGACCCTATAGCCAATCGCCCTCAACGCGCCAAGCTGATGAGGGCCATGGTATTCTCCGAAGTATGAAATACAGTTCAACTAATTTGCAACTGAAAAATCCTCAGAGTTCCAGTCAAAATTTATTGAGGACAATTCACTGACCAGTCACCATGATAATTCTTTCTCCACCATTCCGCATAAATCTAATTAATCATTCTTTACTTCATCTGCGGCAAAAGCACAATTGCGGTAGTCATCATTCTCGGGCAGGGTGTAGCGCATGTTGGCATTGTTCTTTTCCACGTCATGCCCGGCACTTTCCAATTCCGTAATACATGAGCCTGTGGCAAAGAAATACATGGTGATGATGATGCTGATGGCTGTGTCAACCTCTTGTTCGGATGCCGTTGGTGATATGTGCGACTCATCGTTGCGCCATCCCTTTACCAACATCAAGTACTGATAGAGCTTTTGGTACTCTGCATCTTCGCTGTATTTCAATTTCCACAAAGGGCGCACGGCATGAATAACATCCTTCCATGTTACATCTTGCCCCTCGTATTGAGGTTTCACCTCCTTTCCATTCATTAGGAAGAAGAGCTTCTTCAGATATGCCTCAAACTTAGTAACCAGCAGATTGAAG
>DAIOEQ010000323.1:0-2377 GCA_036746215.1 Prevotella sp. | reverse complement strand
GGTTGCTGCCGGCTCCGGCCAGCTTTTCCACTTGCGCGGGCGCCGTTCCGGCCCACTGCTGATATAGGTTGACGAGTTGTTGCATGATAAGGGATTAATAATAAAAAGGTATGAGATGGTGAGGTGTGACCGAAGCGATGGCCAGGGCCGTCACCGCTTGAGCCGGTTCATCGACGTGGCGCGGCGCGGCTTGATGCTCCAGGCCAGCACGCCCCACACCTTGAAGTTGTCGGTGGGGTAAACGCGGATGCGGCTGTATTTCTTGTTGGCCGGCACGAGCTCGATGTAGCCGTCGTTCTTGTGGGTGAGGTCGATGAACTTCAGCGTGAACTCACCGTCGATGAAGGCCACGACGATGTCGCCCTGCTCGGGCTCCAGGGCCTTGTCGATGACCACGATGTCGCCCTCGCTGATGCCCGCGTCGATCATCGAGTCGCCGACGACGCGGGCATAGAACGTGGCGGCGGGATGCTCGATGAGGTCCTTGTCGAAGTCGAGGCTCTCGCCCATGTAGTCTTGGGCGGGGCTGGGGAAGCCGGCCTTCACGCCGCCCGACGCGAAGGGCAGCGGCGAGCTGCCGCTAAACTCGCCCGAAAGGATGAGCAGCTCGTTCATGGCCGCTCCTTTCCTTTATCCGAGGGCTCGTCGGGACGCTCCTGGCGCCCGTTGCGCAGTTCCTCCTCAAACTCACGCCACTCCCGCTTGCGCTTGCGCGTGTCGTCCCAGTCGGCCAACAGGAAGTCGGCCACGATGAGCAACAGCAGGATGCCAAGGGTCATGGTGAACGAGCGTGTCAGGCAATAGAGGCCCGCCGACACGAAGAGGAAGACGAGACTCTTCTTCCAGTCAATGTGAAATTTCGCTTTCATGCTGCAAAGTTAACGCTTTTCAACTTAAAAGTCTGCATATTCCGCCAAAAATGAAAGCGCCCGGCCCATCAGACACGCAGTCTGACGAGTCGGGCGCCGAGAAAACCATTGCATTATGAAAAAGTTACATCACTATCTTCCTACCGTCGACGATGACAACACCGTGTGCGGGCAGGCGGTCGAGCTTCTGTCCGCCGAGGGTGTAGATGCCCTTGGGGGCGCGCTGCGCGTCTTGGCCCACGGTCTCGATGCCCGTCTGCACCTTGCCGCCCAGCCCCCTGACGTAGCCGGCATAGGCGTGCTTGCGGTAGAAGTTGCCGTTCCACACACCCACGGGGGTGTTGGCGCGCCACCCGCTGCCCACGGGCGAGTCGGTCATGCACCACTGGCAGATGCTCCACTGCTGGGCGGGCGGCACGATCTCCAGGTATTTCTTCACGATCCACTCATAGTAGTCGGCCATGCGGCGGTGCATCGCCTCGGTCATGTCGGCGGTGGCCACCGCATTGCCGTTGGCGTCGTCCATGCCCATGTCGAACTCGCTGACGCGCACCAGCTTGCCCGTGGCGGCCATCAGGCGGAACATCTGCTCGATGTGTTTCTTGCGGTATTGCAGCGTGCCGTCGTCCATCGAGCAGGAGAGGTGCATCTGTGTGCCGATGCCGTCGATGTGGGTCACGCCGTCGGCCTCCCACAGCTGTATCCAGTGGATGAGCGACTTGAGCTTCTTGTTGTCGTCCCAGAACGACTCGAGGTTGTAGTCGTTGATAAAGAGCTTGATGTCGTCGGGACCATACTTGCGCGCCAGGCGCACAGCCTGACGGACATACTCGAGGTCGCCCATGAAGTCTTGCCAGTAGAAGGCGTCGCCGCCCACGTCCCAGGCGCCCGACTTGTAGCCTTCGGCGTGCTGCAGGTCATAGTAGCCGTCACCGTCGCTGTCGCCACCGCTGATAGCCTCGTTGACCACGTCCCAGGCCTTGACCTTGCCCTGCGTGGCCTGCATGATGCCCTTGATCCACTTGTCCATGGCGTAGACCAGGGTGTCGTGGCGCTCCTCCGATGTCAGGGGAATGGTGGTGGGGAGCTTGAGGTAGGACAACTGGTCGACGATGGTGGCTGCGCCGAAGCTGGTGCGCGAGTCCTTCACGAAGAACGACGACACGTCGGTCCCCTCCAGGTCGCCATTGGTGAGCATTTCCTTGCCGTTGACCTTGAAGCTGACGTTGTCGAAGTAATAGTTGTTGGCGTCGGCCAGCTCGCTGAGGTTGAAGGCTATCGACTTGCCGTCTCTTGAGAGCGTGCCCTTGCTGGTCACGGTCTTCCAGTCGGTGGTGAAGTAAATGTCGCCGAGGGCCTCATAGTGGACGTAGGAGCCCGGGGCGTTGTGTATCTGCGTGGAGGCCTTGGCGGCCTTGTCGGCGCGCACGTCGGCGGAGAACTCATACTTGGCGCCCTGCTTGAAACCGGAGGTGACAATCCAGAACTGGTTGTCCCACGCACTGCTC
>DAIOEQ010000322.1:1483-2382 GCA_036746215.1 Prevotella sp. | reverse complement strand
GTCGCGGATGGCGCATCCTTTCACGTATCTTATGTTGGCCTTGGGGAGATATTGCCTCACGCCGTCGAGCACGGTCTTCACGTTGCCTTTCTCTTGTGGCGCGGTGTAGTCGCCCAGCATGTTGTACACGTTGTCGGCGTTAGGGCCGACGAGGGCCACCTTCACGTCTCTCTTGAGAGGCAGCACGCCATGGTTCTCCAATAGCGTGATGGTCTTCTGTGCCACCTTGCGTGCCACTTCCATGTTTTCTGTCGAGCGCACGCCCTTTGCCGCCTTGTCGGGGTCAACATATGGGCTCTCGAAAAGTCCCATCTTGAACTTCAGGCGCAGCACCTTGGCGCACGCCGAGTCGATGGCCGCCTCGGTGGTGAGACCGCGCTTCACGGCTTCAGCCAGCTCGGCGTATGACCGTCCGCCCAGGTCCACGTTCACCCCGGCGTTGAGGGCGTAGGCTCCAGCCTCCGTGAGGTCGCGCGCCACGTGGTGTGTGGTGAGGATGCCGTCCACACTGTAGAGATCCGACACCGTGAAGCCCTTGAATCCCCATTCGCTTTCCAGTATGCCTTTCAGGTAATAGTCGTCCATCGTAGACGGTATGCCATCGAGACTGTTGTAGCTTGTCATCACCGACAACGCGCCAGCGTTGATGGCCTTGCGGAAAGGCGGCAGGAAAAACTGCCTTATCTCTCGCTTGCCGAGATAAGTCGGCGCGCCGTTGTGTCCGCCCTCCGTCGTGCCGTAGCCGATGAAATGCTTCAGCGTGGGTATCGTGGCGTAAGGCTTCGTCACGTCGCCACCGCCAAGGCCCTCGATCTCGGCAGCGGCTATGTCGCCAGCCAGTTCGGGATCCTCGCCCATGTTCTCTTCCACGCGGCTCCAACGTGGCTCACGGCAGAGGT
>DAIOEQ010000322.1:0-1473 GCA_036746215.1 Prevotella sp. | reverse complement strand
CGTAGCTGATGTGCGCCCCTTGCAGGCGAACCTCACGCGCTATCACGCTTCCCATCTCGCGTGCCACGTCGCGGTCGAAGGTGGCGGCAAGGCCAAGGCCCGTCGGGAAGACGGTGGTGCCAATCGCCATGTGGCCATGTGGGGCTTCCTCGGCGAGGAAGAGTGGTATGCCGAGGCGGGTGTGCTCAATCACGTATTTCTGCAGCGCGTTGCCGCATAGGGCTGCGAGACGTGGGTTGAGGCCATTGTCTATTGTCTTCCTCGTCCACGGGTCGGCGCGATAGGTCGCCCAGAGCATGCCGATGTTGCCTTCGGCAATGTCTTTCTTGAATTTCTCCGAAGGCACTACCTTCTTTCTGCCTACGACATCATAATAGTCCCATGCGAGCGTGCAGCGGAGCTGCCCGATCTTCTCTTGCAGGGTCATCCTGCCCAGCAGGTCGCTCACGCGTTGCTCCACGGGCAGTTTGGCATCGCGATAGGGCAGGGTGGCCTTCGGCCTTGCATAAGTGAAAAAAACGGCAGTCAGCGCGGCTGCCGTTATGAAGAATCGTTGAATGTGCATTTTCAAGGATTAATATGACTTTGCTACTTTCCTGAACTCGCTTGGCCAGAGGTGGTGAGCGTATTGGTATCCATAAAGCTCATAGATATGGCGCAGGCTGTCGACGCGCTTCTTGAACGCCTCGAAGTTCTTCTCGCCTGGCTGCAACCACTGCACCTCAGAGAGGGCTGCCATGCGTGGCAATACCATGTACTCCACTTGGTTGGTCGTCGGAATGTACTCTGTCCATACGTTTGCCTGCACGCCCTTGATGTGGGCCTTCACGGATGGAGCCAAATCAGCTGGCACAGGCTCGAGGTTGTAGACGTTTGCCACGTCGGAGAAACCGCCAATCGCTGGTGGCTCGGAGCCAGTGTCCTTCGACTGGTAGTGGTCGAAATAGAGCGCGTTGTTTGGTGTCATGATGACATCGTGTCCGAGTTTCGCGCCTTGAGCGCCTGGCTCGGCACCGCGCCACGACATGATCGTGGCGGTGGTGTCCACGTCGCAGCCTAACAGCTCGTCCCAGCCGATGATCTTGCGGCCCTTCTTCTCAAGGTAAGCCTGCACGCGCTTAGCGAAGTAGCCCTGCAAGCGTGCCTCCTTTGATATGCCGTCGTTGTCGGTCAAGCCTTGCTTGGCGATCATGGCCTGGCACTTGGGACATTTCTCCCAGCGCACGCGAGGACTCTCGTCGCCGCCGATGTGTATGTATTGTCCGGGGAAGAGGTCACAGATGTGGTCGAGGGTCTTCTCGATGAAGGTGTAGACCTTCTCGTTGCCGGCGCACAAGATGTCCCTGTACACGCCCCAGAACTCACCGGTCTTGTAGGGGCCTCCCGTGCACCCCAGCTCGGGGTAAGCGGCAAGGGCTGCCATCATGTGTCCGGGCATGTCGACCTCGGGCACGATTGTGACGTATCTGTCGG
>DAIOEQ010000321.1:0-2387 GCA_036746215.1 Prevotella sp. | reverse complement strand
ATACATGCCAATCTTTGGCTCGAAAAATGTTTCATCAAGCCGCGTTTAGCCAGTAAACATGGCTCGATTCGGTATCAATGTGGGGAAAAATTGGTTATAATTTGGAGACGAAGTAAGAGAAGATTGCACAAAAGTCTGTGTATAAGGCATTTAAGCAAATGGCCTGATTTTCGCGTATTTCGTCCCAAAATATTTTTCTTCGAAAACAACGCAAGTTTCCATCTATAGTTTGTCACGTATTTTCACGTCTGAACATGCTCACGCAAAACAAAAAAACGGGCGCACATCCGCCTCCCCTACCAAGAGGGAAGGTGAATGTGCGCCCACCAAACTAATATGGGTATGTTAGCGGCTCCTTATCCGTTGATGGACATGAGGAACTCGTAGTTGTCCTTGGCGGTCGACAGCGGATCGTGGATGGTACGCATGGCCTCGATGGGGTTCATGTCGGCGATGAAGTTGCGGATGCCACGCATGCGCTGCAGCGTGACCTCATCCTGCAGCAAGTCGTCACGACGCGTGCTTGAAGCCACCAGGTTGACAGCCGGGAAAATGCGCTTGTTGGACAGCGAGCGGTCGAGCTGCAACTCCATGTTGCCGGTTCCCTTGAACTCCTCGAAGATGACCTCGTCCATCTTCGACCCTGTGTCGATGAGGGCCGTGGCGATGATCGTGAGCGAGCCGCCACCCTCAATGTTACGGGCCGCACCAAAGAAGCGCTTGGGCTTCTGCAGGGCGTTGGCGTCGACACCTCCGGTGAGCACCTTGCCGCTGGCGGGGCTGACGGTGTTGTAGGCGCGCGCCAGACGAGTGATGGAGTCGAGGAAGATGACCACGTCGTGCCCGCACTCCACCATGCGCTTGGCCTTCTCCAGCACGATGCCGGCAATCTTGATGTGACGCTCGGCGGGCTCGTCAAACGTGGAAGCGATGACCTCGGCGTTCACCGTGCGCGACATGTCGGTCACCTCCTCGGGTCGCTCGTCGATGAGCAGCATCATCAGGTAAGCCTCGGGATGGTTGGCCGCGATGGCGTTGGCGATGTTTTTCATGAGGATGGTCTTACCTGTCTTGGGCTGTGCGACAATGAGGGCGCGCTGTCCCTTGCCGATGGGCGAGAAGAGATCGACGATGCGTGTCGACAGGTTGGTCGTGGCGGGGTCGCCACAGAGGTTGAACTTCTCATCGGGGAAGAGTGGCGTGAGATGCTCGAAAGGCAGGCGGTCGCGAATCTCAGAGGGCTCGCGTCCGTTGATCTTGTCGATGCTGGTCAGGGGGAAGTATTTCTCGCCATCGTGGGGCGGACGCACATGACAAAGGATGGCGTCACCCGTCTTCAGGCCAAAGCGCTTGACCTGCGCGTTGGACACATAGATGTCATCGGGAGAAGACAGGTAGTTGTAGTCGCTGGAACGCAAGAAGCCATAACCATCGGGCATGATCTCGAGCACACCGTTGGCCGTGATGATATCAGAGAAATCATAGTCGGCTGAATCGTTGGCGGGCGCCTGCGGGCGCGCGGGAGCTGTGGCCTCTTCCTGACGACGGTAGGTGGCCGTCGGGTTGTCAAACATATCGTAGCTGGGCACCTCGCCCTGGTCCTCGATGGGCAGGTCTACGACGGTGATGAAGTCGGTGCCGTCGCCAGGGTCACCGCTCCACACGTCACCGTTGGCGGCTTGTGGCTGACTGTCCTTCGACTCATTGTGGGCTTGCACTTTGGCCTGCAACTGGGCCAGCTTGTCCTCATTGGGCGCCTCGGCATGGTTTTCTCCGGCCTGGTTCGAGTATGCCTCCTCGGGAATGGCCGAGTCAACAGTAGAAGCCTCTGGGGACGCAGGGCTGTCCGTGACCACCTCCGACTCCTGATCACCACTCGGGTAATTGCGTGCGTCTCCGCCCTGCTTGGCCTTTGCGATGAGCTCCAACAACTCGCGCTCGCGCTTGGTCTTGGGCCCACGATGACGGGGAAGCGAGGCCAGTTCCTCCTCAAGCGTCTTCACGTCGAGTGAGGGCGTTGCGGCAAGCTCTTCCTTCACGGTCTGAGGATCCTTGAAAAGACGAGGCTGTTCCACGGCTGCACGCGCCTTCTTGGTGTCAAAATTCTCACCAGACTTTCCATTGACCGAATAGACCTTGTCGGGCTCCGACTTGGTGATGCGAATGCGCTTGCGCTTCGATGAGACCAGGGGGTTGTTCTTTCCTTCCTCCTCGGCCTGCTTGTCAAGGATGGCATAAATCAAGTCATCGCCGCCATTGGCGATCTCAGAGCTGACGCCAAGTGTTTGGGCAATATCTGCAAGTTCTGCGGAACTCTTGGACAATAAATCTTCTTTGCTATACATATGGTGTATAATGAATGTTTTCTGAATGGATATGTTTCCAAC
>DAIOEQ010000320.1:0-2436 GCA_036746215.1 Prevotella sp. | reverse complement strand
CTTCTTGAGATTGAGTTTCATGATGACTGTTTGTCCGTTGACCGTTTAATCGTTGAGCAACAGGGGCATGATGAGCATCAGCACGTCGGTGTCGGTAGGCTGCTCGGCGGGCAGCACCACGCCGGCGCGGCTGGGGTCGCCGAGCTGTATCTTCACATCGTCGGTCTCCATGGCGTTGAGAATCTCAAGCAGGAAGTCGCCGCGGAAGCCGATCTGCATGTTCTGCCCGGCATAGTCGCAGACGAGCGTCTCCTTGGCGCTCGTGGCGAAGTCGATGTCCTCCGACGAGAGTTCCAGCGTGCCCGCGCTGAGGCGGAAGCGCACGAGCTGGCTGCTCATGCTGGCAAAGGGCAGCACGCGGCGCACGGCACCGATGAGCGCCTTGCGGTCGATCGTCAGCAGGTTGGGGTTGTCGGCGGGGATGGCCGCGTTGTAGTTGGGGAAGACACCCTCGATGAGGCGGCAGGTGAGCACGCCCTCGGCGAAGTGGATCTCGGCGGCCTGCTTGTTGAACTTGATGACCACGTCGCCGCTGTCGCGGCCGAGGCCGTTCTTGAGGAGCGTGGCGGGCTTCTTGGGCAGGATGAACGAGGCGGGCGTGTCGCTCTTCACGCCATAGTAGCGGCAGCGCACGAGCTTGTGGCCGTCGCTGGCCACGAAGGCCAGGCAGTCGGGCGTGAGGTCAAAGTAGATGCCGTTCATCACGGGGCGTATCTCGTTGTTGTCGGTGGCGAACATCGTGCGGTTGATGTTGTCGACCAGCACGCCGGCGTCGAGGGTGAGGACGCTGAGGCCCTCGGTCTGCTGCGGGGTATGGGGATATTCCTCGGCGTTCTGCGCGGTGAAGTGGTACTCGCCGCCCTGGTAGCCCACGACCACCTCATAGGTCTGCAGGTCCACCTCGAACGTCACGGGCTGCTCGGGAAGCTCCTTCACGGCGTCGAGGATGGTGCGGTTGGGCACGGCGAAGGAGCCGTCGGCGTCAAACTGGTCGAGCGCCAGCGAGGTCTTCATGACGTTCTCGCTGTCGGAACTGGTGACGAAGAGTTGGCCGTTGTTGACCTCAAAAAGGAAACTCTCGAGGATGGGCAGGGAGTTCTTGCTGCTGATGACCTTCGAAAGGGTCTGCAACTTGGCATTGAGAGCCGTACTGGAAAGCGTAAATCTCATGTATGTAACAGTTTGTTTCGGTTCTTGTGTATTGACACGCAAAGATACAAATAAAAAAGGAGAACGGGCGAAGCCATCCACATTTTTTTTGTTTTTTTGAATTTTGTGTGTGGAAAGTTTGTTCTTTACTGATAAATTGCGTAATTTCGCAACATCAACGCATTAGAATAAAACAATAATTTCACAAAAATGGCTTTACAAGGAATAGAAGTGGAAGGTGTGATCATCAAGGAGTATCCACCTCGTGAGGGCGTATCTAAGTCAAGCGGAAACGCCTGGAAATCACAGGATTACGTCATACAGACGCGCGACGCATACCCTCGCACCTGCCTGTTCAACGTGTTTGGCGCCGACCGCATTGAGCAGTTCAACATCCACCAGGGCGACACCGTCCACGTGTGGCTCGACATCAACGCGCGCGCCTGGCAGGACCGCTACTTCAACGACATACGCGCCTTCCGCGTGGACCACATCGACCCCAACACCATCAACACGGGCACGCAGACCACACAACCCCAGAGCAACCTGGGCACGGCCACACCAGCCACCCCGCAGCAGCCCACCCCGCAGCAGCCCGACCCCTTCGGCGGCGCAAGCGGCAACGGCAGCGACGACCTCCCCTTCTGACGGACGGAAAACCAACATTTAAAACATATTTTCATCATGAAACCTACATTGTTACTTTTGGCAGCTGGCATGGGCAGCCGCTACGGCGGGCTGAAGCAGCTCGACGGACTGGGCCCCAACGGCGAGACCATCATGGACTACAGCATCTATGACGCCATACAGGCCGGCTTCGGCAAGATCGTATGGGTCATCCGCAAGGACTTCGAACAGGACTTCCGCGACAAGATCCTCTCCAAGTATGAGGGCAAGATCCCCTGCGAGCTCGTCTTCCAGAGCCTCGACAAGCTGCCCGAGGGCTACTCAGTGCCCGACGGACGCACCAAGCCCTGGGGCACCAACCACGCCGTGATGATGGCCAAGGAAGCCATCCACGAGCCGTTCTGCGTCATCAACTGCGATGACTTCTACAACCGCGACTGCTTCCAGGTCATCGGCAAGTTCCTGGCCAACCTGCCCGAGAACAGCAAGAACACCTACGCCATGGTGGGCTTCCGCGTGAGCAACACCCTGAGCGACAACGGAACGGTGTCGCGCGGCGTATGCGCCAAGAACGAGAGCGGACACCTCACGAGCTGCGTGGAGCGCACCGAGATCGAGCGCAAGGACGACGGCAAGGTGGCCTTCAAGGACGAGAAGGGC
>DAIOEQ010000319.1:0-2459 GCA_036746215.1 Prevotella sp. | reverse complement strand
ACCCATCATGAGACAACAGGCGCACATCGGCACAAGGCGCACACTATTTTCCCTTCACGCGCGGTTCGCACAAATATATTTTATACCTTTGCGGCAGAAACACATAATCCATACCCAACATGAGAAAATCCTTATTCCTCTCCCTGGCGCTGCTGGCCATGACCACCGGAGCCATGTCCCAACCGACGGCAACACCCACACCACGCAACCAACTGACACCCACGCCACCCATGGGCTGGATGACCTGGAACCTCTTCCAGGGCAACATCTCCGACAAGCTCATCCGAGAGACGGCAGACGCCATGGTCGAAGGAGGCTACGCCGAAGCGGGCTACAAGTACATCTTCATCGACGACCTCTGGCAGGGCGGGCGCGACCGCCACAACAACATCATACCCGACCCCAAGAAATTCCCGAACGGCATGAAAGCCGTGGCCGACTACGTACACTCGAAGGGACTGAAGCTCGGCATCTACTCCGACGCCGCGCAACTGACCTGCGGCGGATGGACGGCCAGCCTGGGATTTGAGGCGCAAGACGCGCGCACGTTTGCCTCGTGGGGCATCGACTACCTGAAATACGACTACTGCAACGCACCCGACGACAGCGCCACGGCGCGCCGGCGCTACCGCACCATGGCAGACGCCCTGCAACACTCGGGACGCGACATCGCGCTGGGCATCTGCGAGTGGGGACAGCGCCACGGCGAGGAGTGGTGCGAGGAGGTGGGCGGCCAGTTGTGGCGCACCTCCTATGACGTGCGCGACATGTGGCGAGACACCGCAGGACAAGGGGGCATGGGCATCCTCGACATCGTGAACATCACCGCACCGCTGGCGCCTTACGCGCGCAAGGGACAATGGCCCGACATGGACATGCTCGTCGTCGGCCTCGACGGCAAGGGAGGGCCCTCAAGCGACCTGGGAGGAAAGGGCTGCACGCAAAACGAATACCAGTCGCAGATGAGCCTGTGGTGCATGCTTGCCTCGCCCCTGGCCATGAGCAACGACCTGCGCAAGGCCACCGAAGAGGACCGGCGCATCCTGCTCAACCGCGAGATGATCGCCATCGACCAAGACCCACTGGGACAAGCCGCCGAGCGCAAGGTGCTCACGGACAACTGCCAGGTGTTTGTCCGTCCGCTGGCCGACGGGGCACACGCCGTGGCCATCCTCAACACCGCCGACAAGCCCGCCACGCTCACCGCTGACTTCGCCAAACTCGGCATAACGGGAAAGGTGACCGTGCGCGACGTCTGGCAACACCGCGACATCGCACGCAACGCCACACGATGGAAAGGACGCGTGGCGGCCCATGAGACCAAGGTCTTCGTGCTGAGGAAAAGCAAATGAAAACAGGACAAACAAAAAAACCGGATGTCATCACGACAACCGATTTTCAAACAAACTACTTAAAAACTAATCTACTAAAACAAATCAAAAATGTTTTTGCCTATATGCTAACTAAATTATAAAACTTTTAACAATCACTGCAAAGTTAACTTGTTATTTGATAACTTCCAAATATTTGCCCATAAAAAACAGATAACCGAACAAAAAAAAGCAGAAAGGGCATGGAGCTGAGGCTTCATGTCCTTTCTGCTTTTGTTATGTTGCGGGGCGCGGCTTGCGCAGCACCCTTTCAGTCATGGTTTACATCATGCCGGGCTGGGCAGCCGGCACAGCGGGCTTCTCCTCGGGCTTGTCGACGATAAGACACTCGGTGGTGAGGAACATGCCCGCGATGGAAGCGGCATTCTCAAGAGCCACACGCTCCACCTTGGCCGGGTCGATCACGCCCTTGGCGCGAAGATCCTCATAAGTGTCTGTGCGGGCGTTGTAACCGTAGTCACCCTCGCCCTGGCGCACCTTGTCAACCACCACGGCACCCTCGCCGCCGGCGTTGCTGACAATCTGGCGCAGAGGCTCCTCGATGGCGCGGCGCACAATGTTGATGCCCGTCTGCTCATCGGCGTTCTCACCCTTGAGAGCCTCAAGCTCCTTCTGGGCGCGGATGTAAGTGGTGCCGCCACCGACAACGACACCTTCCTCTGTAGCGGCGCGTGTGGCGCAAAGAGCGTCGTCTACGCGATCCTTCTTCTCCTTCATCTCAACCTCGGAGTTGGCACCAACATAAAGCACGGCGACACCACCGGCGAGCTTAGCCAGACGCTCCTGCAGCTTCTCCTTGTCGTAGCTGCTCTTGGTGTTGGCAATCTCGTTCTTGATCTGCTGCACACGCTCGTGGATGTTCTCCTTGTCGCCAGCGCCGCCGACGATGGTGGTGTTCTCCTTGTCGACCGTGACCTTCTTGGCTGTGCCGAGCATCTCCAAGGTGGCCTGCTCCAGCTTCAAGCCCTTCTCCTCGCTGATGACCACACCGCCCGTGAGCACTGCGATGTCCTCGAGCATGGCCTTGCGGCGGTCACCGAAGCCAGGAGCCTTGACGGCGCAAATCTT
>DAIOEQ010000318.1:0-2471 GCA_036746215.1 Prevotella sp. | reverse complement strand
AACAGCGCGTATTTGCGGGCAACAAGGCTTGTGCTGGCTGCGGTGACCTTCTCAGAAGACCTTTTGTCCTGTTGTTTCCTAATGGCTTCAGATGACGCACGACAATAACATCTGTCATTTTTTTGCGCCGGCATTGTGAAAATATCCAACCTTTTTGTTATTTTTGCATCGCGACACATGAAGCCCAAGCTCTGCCTATGCTGACATTCCTTTACAACCTTGCCACGGCATACATCATTCCCGGGATGATGCTGGCCTTCGGCATATGCCTGTTTTTCCTTTCCATACCCGGTAAGGATGGTCTCAAGAATTATGTCTTCGCACGAAAGGTGACGGGAGCCACATACCTTGTCTACAGCGTGGCGCTCATTGCTGAGGCCGCGTCGCGCGAGCCGCTCGCGGGCGACCTGCTCAACAGCATGATCGTCATCGCCATCGGCGTCACCCAAGCTTTCCTGTTCACCTGTTCGCTCATCACGCTGCTCGATCTGGGCTCCCTCACCAAGCGCATGGCGTGGCGCGAGGCGGCGGTGGCGGTGGCCAGCGTGGCGGTGGCCTTTGGTCTGTTTGCGTCCTGCCCCCAGGACAGGCGCCCGCTTGTCTTCCATGTCTTCTCCCTGTGGTATGTGGGGCTCATGGCGCACTATGTGGCCGTGTTCCGTCGCTACTACAGGCGCTACCGCCAGCTCATGGACAACTACTTCTCCGACGATGAGCGCCAGCGCCTCCGCTGGGTGCCCGTGGCTTTTTACAGCGCCTTTGGCGTGGGCGTTGTCGCGTTGCTGTTTGCCTGGCTGATAACGCCCCTCACACAACTGCTGTTCATGCTTGCCGCGACGGCCTATTACTCGGTGTTCGCCGTGAGGTTCATCAATTACGTGCACATCTTCCCGAAGATCAAGGAGCCCTTGGAAGAAACCGCTTGCGAAGCGATCGAACCCGTGGAAGTGTCGGTCGGCACACCCGCTGACATGCTGGTCGTGCCAACCGCCGCCGACCAGTTGCTCATGCAAGAGATTGAACGGTTGATGCAAGCGCAAGCCCTCTTCAAGGCGCCCGACCTCTCGATAGCCAACCTTGCGGCCCTGTGTGGCAAGAGCCATCGCGTGGTCTCGGCGGCCATCAACCATTGCCGTGGTGTCAACTTCAAGACCTACATCAACGAGTATCGCGTGGCGGAGGCCACAAGGCTCATCGAGGCGGGATGGCTCAAGCGGCACACGCTCGACGCCCTGGCCTTGGAGACCGGATTTGCCGGCAGGGTGAACCTTTACCGGGCGTTCAAGCGCAAGACGGGCGTGTCGCCCACCGACTGGGAGGCGAGTGAGAAGGCGTGAGCGACCCCAAGGGAATGGCGGTTTTTGGTTACACTTTACGCATTGTGTAACCACCGGAACGTTTTTTTCGCTTTAGATTTCTTTGTATTCGTTTAAATTTGCAAAGGGTTGCGCCAGCGTCGCGTGGCAAGGGTTGCGCCCCCATTGCGCCAGAGAATCCTAACGAAACAAATTCATCTAAGCGATTATGAAAGAATACCACTACTCACAACACAGCTTTTCACCGCCTCAGTCGGCGAGGGGCAAGCGATGTCAGGGCGCGCTGCCTGGGTGGCGCAGGCTTTTGATGTTCCTTCTGTTGGTCATGGCCTTGGTCGTGCCGCGGAAGGCGTATGCCGGAGCGCACTTCGGCACAGACTACGGAAGCAATTCGCGTTACAACTCACGCATCAGCCACCAACCCACGGTGGACGAGCCCTGGATTACCGTCTATTTCTGGTTCTACGACAAGGTTGGCGGCGACGGCTATTTCCTGCACGACGAGACGGAGTCGGGCCACCGCGGTCCTGCCGTTTATGTCGATGGCAAATACATATGCTCTCCCGACTGGGAGCTGGCATGGCCCTCAGGCAATGGCAACGCCGACGGACTGGAAGATGAGCGCGGCTCCAACGGATGGTGGGGCAGCACCTACACCAACCAGGTGGACGGCGTGAACTACACCGTGCGCTTCTGGGACCCACGAAGAGTGTATGACCAATACTGGGTGGAGATGGTCATCTACATGGACAAGATGGCGGTGGCTACCGAGCACGACATCAAGATACGCGGCAAGTGGAAGCTCAACGGCGACAGTTCCACCCCAGGCGGAAGCGTCAAGTTTGAGGAACGCACGTTCCGAACCCAAGCCATCAGGGACATCTTTACGGACAGCCCAAACTATGAACGCACCTATGGCTCGCTGAAGGTGAAGGGAAGTACGCTCAACACGAGCTACGGCCCAACCACCGTGGCGATGACTACCGACGCGTCTTATTACAAAAACCACGGAAACGGCAAGCGCTACTTCGACCCTTCCACGCTAAACAAGGCGGTTTACAAGACCTACAGCAAGGGCGCATCCACCTATAATGGGCTGACGCTTTCGTATGACGAAAAAGATGGGGCCGGATTCTATCTGTATAGACAAAAATC
>DAIOEQ010000317.1:0-2492 GCA_036746215.1 Prevotella sp. | reverse complement strand
GGTTTGAACTTCTTCCCGAAAACATAGAACTTTGCATCCGGTTAACAAGCTTTTTATTTCATATTTATGGCAAAAAACAATATCGACAAGAAGGGCATCGCACAGTCCCTTTTTCTCAACGGCTCATTCACGCAGGAGGAGATTGCGGCCAAGGTCGGCACAACGCGCCAGACGGTTTCCCGATGGGTGCGCGACGGCGCGTGGGAGGAACTCAAGGCTTCTCGCACCATCACCACCGAGCAGCTCATCGCGCAGTACAAGCGCCAGCTCGCCGAGATTAACAAGCGTGTCGAGGCGCGTGCCCAAGGTTCACGCTTCCCCACCATCGAGGAGGCCGATGCCATCGTCAAGACGGCGGGGGCCATCAAGAAGCTCGAGCAGGACATCGGGGTCTCCGATTGTGTCTCCGTAGCCATGCGCTTCCTCTCGTGGCTCCGCCCGGTCGATGCCGACGCGGCGCGCTCTTTCAACGACTATTTCGATGCGTTCATCAAAGACCAGGCGGGGAGGGCCCGTAAATAATGGCTACTGCTAAAGACCGTCAGTCGCTCGCCGTCTGGGAGGAGTTCCACAAGAGCCTTCTGAAGGGCATCGAGGTCGATAACAGCCTCACGCGCCAGGACATCGAGCGCCGCCGGGCGCAGCTCGAGCACGACCCCGTGGAGTGGATCAAGTTCTTTTTCCCGGCTTACGCCAAGTATGAGTTCGCGCCGTTCCACGTCCGCGCCATTCGTCGCGTCATTGCCAACGACGAGTGGTACGAGGTGCTCTCGTGGAGCCGCGAGCTGGCCAAGTCCACCGTCGCAATGTTCATTCTCATGTATCTTACGCTCACGCGACGCAAGCGCTTCGTTGCTTTGGCTTCGGCCACTATCGACTCGGCCAAGCGTCTGCTCCTGCCTTTCAAGATTAATTTCGAGTCCAACCCGCGCATTCGCCAGTTCTACGGCGAGCAGCCTACCGTCGGGCAGTGGACCGACTCTGAGTTCTCGTGTCGCTGTGGCGCCAAGTTCATCGCCCTCGGTGCAGGCTCCGCTCCGCGTGGTATGCGCAACGAGGCCATACGCCCCGACATTCTCTATTTCGACGACTACGACACCGACGAGGACTGCCGCAACCCCGTCACCCTCGACAAGAAGTGGGACTGGGCCGAGCACGCGCTTTATCCTACGCGCTCCATCTCCGAGCCTACGCTGGTGCTCTGGTGTGGCAACATCATCGCCAAGGACTGCTGCATCACACGCGCCGGGCATCTGGCCAACTCATGGGACATCGTGAACATACGTGACTCTGCCGGCCATTCCACATGGCCGCAGAAGAACAAGGAGGAGCAAATCGACCGCATTCTCTCCAAGATTTCGGTCAAGGCGCAGCAGGGCGAGTATTTCAACAACCCCGTGGCCGAGGGCAAGATTTTCCGCAACCTGCCTTTCGGCAAGGTGCCGCCGCTCTCCAAGTTCCGCTTCCTCATAGGCTATGGCGACCCGGCCTACTCCGACTCGCGCAAGAAGGCTTCGTCCACCAAGGCGCTCGTTCTTGTCGGCAAGCTAAAGGGCGTCTACTATGTCATCAAGGCGTTCCTCGCACGCGAGACCAATGCCAACTTCATTTCCTGGTATTTCGCCATGGACGAGTTTGTCGCCCGTAAGGCCACGGTCTATTGGTACATGGAGAACAATAAGCTCCAGGACCCGTTCTTCTCTCAGGTCTTCCGCCCGCTCCTCCGCGAACAGTGCCGCGAGCGACGACGCGAGCTCTACATCAAGGGCGACGACCGCAAGAAAACCGACAAGGCCACGCGCATCGAGGCCAACCTCGAGCCCATCGACCGCGAGTGCCGCTGGGTGTTCAACGAGCAGGAGCGCGACAACCCCATGATGCAGGAACTTGTCAATCAGTTCAAGCTCTTCGAGCTCACGCTGCCTTATCCGGCCGACGGGCCCGATGCCGTCGAGGGGGCCGTCACCATCACCGACCTCAAGGCGGCCGAGATGGAGCCTACCTACACCGTCTCCTATGCCGAGCTCAACGAGGACAACCCTTATCGCATGTAACACATTTAAACTTTTAACATCATGTTTTTCTATGGACAACTTTATCTACTTATCCGATTACGACGCATCTATTCATCGCGACATCCTCGACGCCTTGCTCCGCAAGGACACGCCCGCCTACGACCCGCAGATTATAGAGGTCTGCGAGGACCGGGCCGTCGCCGAAATGCGCTCCTATCTCAACAAGACCTACGACTGCGACGCTATCTTCTCCGCGCGGGGCGCAGGGCGCCACGCTCTCGTGCTCATGTTCGCCGTCGACATCGCCGTATTCCACATCTTCTGCCAGCACAATCCCTACAAGATTGCCAAGATACGCCAGGACCGCTACGATCGCGCCATTGAGTGGCTCAAGGGTGTCATGGCGGGCGACGTCACTATCGACGGCGCGCCGCTCCTGCCCGACGGCGATTTGGCCGACAATTCACGCTGGCAGAT
>DAIOEQ010000316.1:0-2499 GCA_036746215.1 Prevotella sp. | reverse complement strand
GAGCGTCTGCTGGTAGTGGCCCTCGTAGTTGGTGTTGTCGCAATAGGGCACCGTCTCGAGGAAGTCGGCCAACAGGCTCAGGGCACCATCCATGTCCTTGTTTTTCAAGCGAGCGGATATGTCAGCAATCACTACCCTTCCAGCATCAATCTCTGAGCCCACATATCCTGGCAACAAGCTATCATACAGTCCTACCTTTATCTCCTTGTTGGGAATGTCAAGCGTATACACGTCCAAGTCTTTGTCATAATCCTTGATTGTCAGATAACCGCTTTGATAGAGAAGAGGAATCAACGAAGTCATGCTTTCGGTTGCCGCGTCGAAAGAAGCCACCGTCGCCCTTACCTTGCCCAATTGTGACGGCAACACGTTGAACTTGCGCATCATGTTGATGAGATAGGTCGGCGTGCCCGAGCCGAACCAATAGGAGTTCAGCTTGCCGTCGGCGAAGCAGTTGAGCAGGCTGTAGGGGTTGAACACGTCGGGCGAAGGCCAGCAGAAGTGGTAGCCGTCGTAGTGGTTCTTCAGCTCCTGGACGGTGGCCTCGCGGCTCAACCCCATCTTGGCGGCGAGCCAGTCGATGTCATCGCTCATCTGGGTGAGCATCTCCTCCTTGGTGATGCCGCAGACGGCGGCGTAAGACTCGTCCATGCTGATGTTCCTGATGTTGTTGAGCTCGCTGAAGATGCTGAGCTGCGAGAACTTGGTGATGCCCGTCAGGAACACGAAGCGGAGCATGGGCTCGCAACCTTTCAAGGGCGAGTAGAAGTTGCGCATGACATCGCGGAGCGCGTCGAGACTCTCGCGCTCGTGCGCCACGTCGAGCAAGGGAGCGTCATACTCGTCGATGAGCACCACAACCTGCTTGCCCGTCTTCTGGTAAACGTAGGTTATCAAGTCGGTGAACCGGATGTTGGCATCGGGCTTGGCGCTTTGGCAACCGAACCGCGCCTCTTGCCTCTCTATGATGTCCAGCAAGTAGCGATTCAACCGCTCCTTGTCCATGTGCTTGCCAAGGCTCATGTCGAAGTGGAGCACGGGATACGCGGTCCACTCCTTCTCCAGCTTCTCCATTGCGAGGCCCTCGAACAGGTCCTTCCTGCCCTCGAAGTAGCTCTGGAACGTGGACACGAGCAGCGACTTGCCGAACCGCCGCGGACGGCTCAGGAAGAAATACTTGCCATCGGTATGCGTCATGTGATAGACGTAAGCCGTCTTGTCGATATAGAGGTTGTCCTCCTTGCGGATGCGCTCAAACGTCTGTATGCCTATGGGGTAGAGTTTCCGTGCCATATCTTCGCTGAAAAAAATGTGAGAAACAAGGCCACAGCTAAGGCTCCACGTGACCTATATGTATGACAAAATTCCTTATATGAAAGCATATTCGGCTGATTATCAGCCGAATATAAATCCATATAAGTTATCATCATCGCAAAGATAACAAAAAAAACGCACAATGGCAACTTTTTCGCATTGTTTTTACGGCTGGCGCGCAACTTGTTTTCATAGCTTGCGCACCGCCATGTCGCGCTCGCCCACGCTCAGGAAGTGACGGTTGCGATGGCGCGTGGTGTAGCTCACGTGGAGCCAGCGCGCCTTTGAGTCGTGGAGCGGCTCCACCAGCACCTGGTCGAAGTCGAGACCCTGCACGAACCTCACCGCGTCGCGCCAGTCGGCGAAGGTGGAGAGCAATATGTCGGCGGCCTCGCCACGCATGTGCTGCGAGTTCATCACGCCGCCCACGGCGTTGTTGACGCGACGGCAGCGATAGCCCGACGAGATGTATATGGCGCCGAAGCGACGGCGCATGGGCTCAAGGATGTTTTCGCAAAGCGCTCGCAAGGCCTCAACCTCTTCCTTGCCAGGCATGTTGTCGATGCCCTTGTCGGTGGCCACGCCCGACCGCGTGAACTCTATCAGCCGGAAGTGGGGCGAAAGCCAGGTGGTGCGTGGGTCGAGCTTATTGGTATTGTCAGTGTTTTCCATAATCTTGTTGTTGTTTGTTGAATTATACATGGTTTGTCATAGGTCATAGACAGACTGGTTCACAGCATGTTGGCGGTTTCCCCGAGCGCTTCCCTCACCCTGGTGGCCAATGGCGGCTGCCGCATCACCCTGTTGCGGATGCGGTAGACCACGGCCGACAAGCGGCGCGGCGGCTCCATGCCCACCACACGAAACAGCTCACGACAAAGCGCCACGCGAGTGGCTGCGCCTCCACGCCCGTCGGTGAGCACGCGGGCCTCAGCCGCACGGGTCACGAGCTCCACGAGGCAACGCTTGCTGCCGCGCCACCTCACGCTGCCCGCTGGGAGCTTCACCAGTTTTGCCACCATTGTGGCGGCATCAAGAGCGACAGGATCAGGAGCGCCATAAAAACCGTAATCATACTCAATGTCATTTGTCATCTTCTTCTTGATTAAATTTTGAAAGTCATTCTTTTGTCGTAAGCTTACGATGGCAAAAGTATGAAGGATAAGGGTAACGTGCAAGAAAAAT
>DAIOEQ010000315.1:0-2507 GCA_036746215.1 Prevotella sp. | reverse complement strand
GAAGGTCGCTCGTCGACTGCAAGGTTGCGTTGGTGACGAAAGAGATGGCAATGGTGCCAACTTGTCAAGATAAAAGTGTGCATTTGCTTTGATAATCCGTCGGATAGCCGTACCTTTGCACCTGTTTTTCTGAGAAAGGCCGGCTTTTGCGTTGCCGGCAGGGATAACATCATCACACAAAAGCATAGGAAAATAATGGTTCGACAATGTTTCATCCTTTTCGGATGCATGGCGCTTGGTGAGCTGGTCATCATGGTCACGGGTTTGAAGTTGCCTTCGAGCATCATCGGCATGCTCCTTCTCAAAGCGCTCCTGAAGGCCAAGGTCATCAAGCTCGAGTGGGTGCGAGGGCTCACCGACTTTCTGATCGCCAACCTCGGTTTCTTCTTCGTGCCGCCCGGGGTGGCGCTGATGCTCCATTTCCAGCTCATCAAGTCGGAGCTGTTGCCCATCGTCGGCGCCACGATTGTCAGCACGGCGCTGGTGCTGCTCATCACGGGCCACACCCACCAGATGGTGTCGCGTGGCGAGGAGAAAATCACTCACAAGATCAAGGACAAGATAGAAGAGCACAGACACAACCATGATTAGAGACATCCTCACGAGCCAGTATTTCTTGTTGGCTCTCACCTTCGGCGTCTACCAGGGCGCCAAGTTCCTGCAGCGCAAGACCCGTTCGGTGCTGCTCAACCCCATCCTGCTGGCCATCGGCCTGATCATCCTGTTTCTCTCGGCCTTCGACATCCCCTACGACACCTATCACGAGAGCGCCAAGCTGATAGACTTCTGGCTCAAGCCCGCCGTTGTGGCCTTGGGCGTCCCGTTGTACCTGCAGTTGTCGCAGATCAAGAAGCAGTTTGTGCCCATCCTCGCCTCACAGATGGTGGGGTGCCTGGTGGGCATCGTGAGCGTGGTGGTCACGTCGCGGCTGCTCGGCGCCTCGCATGTGGTGGTGGTGTCGCTGGCCAGCAAGTCGGTCACCACGCCCATCGCCATGGAGGTGACGCAGGCCCTGGGCGGCATCCCGTCGCTCACGGCCGCCATCGTGGTGATCACGGGGCTGATAGGCGCCGTGGTGGGCTTCAAGATCATGTCGGTGGGCCACATCAACAACCCCATGGCCAAGGGCCTGTCGATGGGCGCCGCCTCCCACGCCTTGGGCACGTCGGTGGCCATGGACCGCGACGAGTTTGTGGGTGCCTACGCCAGTCTCGGCCTCACGCTCAACGGCATCTTCACGGCGCTGCTCACGCCCACGGTGGTGGCGTGGCTGTAATGTCCGCCCGGCGTTGGCGCCGTCATTCGAAGCGGATGGGCCCGAAGCAGTCGGGGCGGTGGAAGTCGGGCTTCGGCGTGGCGATGGGGTAGAGCGACAGGAAGTGGGGCTGGGGCAGGCGGTCGCCACACTTGTAGACGTTGCCGCGGGCGCGCAGCCCGTCGAAGGAGGCCAGCCGATGGCGGAAGAGCGCGCCGACCGGTATGGCCAGGCACAGCCGCCACGTGCGCTCGCCCGCCGTGTCGCCGAAGGGCTCGCGCCCCATCGACGCCCAGCGGTCCACGCTGTCGAGCACGTCCTGGCTGGCGCGCGTGCGGTCGGAGCGGTCGTGGCCGTTGCCGATGAGCAGGGCGCCCGCCGCGTTACACTCCATGTTATAATAGGTGGCCGTCGCGGTCTCTTGGGGCGTCTCGCCCTCCAGCGGTTGCAGGAACAGCTCGCAGCACGAGTCCTCCCACACGTTGCCGTTGTCGTGTGCCGCCACCGCGCGCACGCAGTCCTCCGTCACGCGGTAGTCTGCCAGCAGGTGCGAACCCGTGTGGGCGAGCCTGACGTCCATCCGCGGGCAATAGGGATACAGGTCGGCCCAGTCGTGCTCGGCCACGGCGGTGAAGGCCACCTGGGCCTGGTCCATCACTTGTGGGATGTCGGCGGCGCTGACGGGCCCGTCGGCGATGCGCCTGACGTTGAGCGTTTGTTGTTTCATGCTTATGGTGTTTTTGTCTTTGATCGTTTGCAAAGGTAGCCATTCCTTTTCGAACGGCCATGCGTCAGTCGTTTTTTCTGGCAATATACTTTTGGCCCCATCGTGCCGCGCAAGCGGCAGGGGGCAGGAGCGGTCAATTATGCTAAATCCGAATGTTTCGTATTCACAAAAGGTATGGGCATCATTAGCCTAAATCCGAAACTTGAGTAATAAATAGATGCCCGAGAGAATAGTTAAACTTTTCTACACAAAAGGAGGACTTTTTCAGAGTTTATTCTTAATTTTGCACTTGTTGGTTAACTCTATACTGTAATGAGCGGGTATATGGCGATGGAACAGAACGAATTGGCAAACATAAATGATGCTGCCTATCAGAAGTTGATAGACAACATTACCATGCTATGGGGTGAGGCTAAGTCGAAAGCCATTACTGCGGTTAATACAGAATTGCTTGAAGCCAACTGGCAAACAGGAAAGTATATCGTTGAATATGAGCTAAAAGGCAAGAACAGAGCAGAGTATGGC
>DAIOEQ010000314.1:0-2511 GCA_036746215.1 Prevotella sp. | reverse complement strand
CATACTCTTTGTCGTGGCCAGCTTCTCCATGCGCTGGTGGAGCTCCAACTGCCGCCACACGCCCATTCCCGAGTAAGGGCCGAACGCCATTCCCAGGCGATTATCATCACTCATCATCACGGTGGAGAAGGGGCTTGTCCCATGAGCATGGGCAAGGTTACCGCACATGAACTCCTCCGAAAGACAAAAAGATTATGCGATTGTTCCTTTTTCTTGTAGGCGGCACGGGGTCGCGGGTCATGCGCCCGCTGATCATGCAGTTTGCCGCCGGCATTCACCCCATCGATGAGGCCGGACAGCCCCAGCCCCTGGAGGTGATACCCATCATTGTCGACCCACACAAGGCCAATGAGGACCTAAAACGCACGGAGAACCTGTTGCGCTGGTATCGCTCCATCCGCACGGCGCTCTACGGGAAGAGACCCGACGTGACGAAGGGCTTCTTCTCCGTGAAGATATCCACGCTGAGCGACATCCTCCCAGCCGGTTCGGCGCTGAGCGACACGTTTCTCTTCAACCTGGGTGCTGTGGAGTCGAAGAAGTTTCAAGACTTCATCTCCTTCAGCACCCTCGACACGGCCAACCAGGCCTTGTGCTCGATGATGTTTTCTGACGACCAGTTGCAGACCAAGATGGACATCGGTTTTGTGGGATCGCCCAACATTGGGTCGGTGGCCCTCAACCAGTTTAAGGACAGCGAGGAGTTCAGGCAGTTCTCCAACGTCTTCCAAAAGACAGACCGCATCTTTATCGTGTCGTCCATCTTTGGCGGGACAGGCGCGGCGGGCTACCCCATCATCGTGAAGAACATCCGCAACGCGGCCAGCAACGCGGCCATCAACAACCGTGGCGACCTGCGCGACGCCAAGATAGGCGCTCTGACGGTGTTGCCCTACTTCAATGTCCAGCAAGACGAGAACAGTCCTATCTCCCGCGCCGATTTCATCTCCAAGACCAAGTCGGCCTTGTTCTACTATCACGACAACCTCACGGGATTGCGCCAAGGGGGGGTGGACTTGCCCTTGTCAAAAATCAACGCCTGTTACTATCTGGGTGACGAGGTGCCGTCAACACCTTATTTCAACGACCCTGGAGGCAACGGACAGCGCAACGACGCGCACGTGGTGGAGTATGTGGGCGCCTTGTCGGTCCTCGACTTTCTGTCCATCCCCGATGACCAGTTGGTCACCCGTGGAGGCAATGCGCAGAACCCCATATATAAGGAGTATGGTCTCGCCAACGACAAGCAGACCCTTAACCTGAAGGATTTCGGCGTGGGAACGCGCCAGATGGTCAACAAGGCCATGGCCAAGTTCTACTTGGCTTACCAGTATGTCTCCAATCAGTTTGGCAAGGATGTGGGACGGGGATACACCCAGGACAAGCCGGAAATCACACAGGGCTTTCTCGCCACCAGCCTCTACAACACGTTGACTGCCGATTTCTTTGTGTCCTATCGCACGTGGCTCCGGGAGTTGGCGGGCAACCAGCGCAGCTTCCAGCCGTTCAACCTGCTCACCGTCCAGATGGCAGACGCCATCAATGGGGTGGCCCCCAAGAAAAGTTTCTTTGGCGGCGAGATCAATTACAAGACACTCCTGAGTGCGCTCAACAAGCGGTCGCAGGCTGCCGCAAAGGCCGGACGGTTCCAGTCTGGCGACACGGCGCTCCGCTTTTTCACGCTCCTCGATGAGGCTCTTGATGGCCTGGTTGATGAAAAGTACAATGGTTTAGTTTAGTCATGAGCAAGATTCTTTCCTACAACAAGAAAGTGTCGGGAGAGGGATGGATACCTCTCACCAACCAATATAGTGCCGATGAGATTAACATGATAGAGGATCCCAACGGCGGACTCTCCATGCAGCCGCGCACGGCCATCCCTTCGCCCTTCGCCCAGATGGACCTGGTGAAGAACGCTTTCCGCAGGCTGGCCATGGACCCGCACCTCAATGGCGAGCTGATGGATGAGAAGTTGGTCGGCAATGCGCTCGACGTGGCGCAGTTGTTCTTCAACCTGCCAGAGTTGTCCACGTCACTCCATGTGGTGGAATGGAGCAAGGCTTCGGCGCTCCAGGCACTCCAGGCTGACCCGAGACACAGGTTGTTGGGCGACACCATAGCCATGTTTCTGGAACAAGACAAGGAGGCTTTCAACTTTGACCGCATGGATAGGCTCTATTTCCTGGTCCATGGTAACCAGGTCATTGGCAGCACTTCGCCGGTCACGCTCTTCATGGCGTCGCCCAATGCGCAGCCCGGGCAAGTCAACATCCCCGTGGAACAGAATGTCAATCTCTTTGACCTCACCCGTCCGCTCTACATGCGCGAACCCAAGTTTGTGAAGTGTCTCTATGCGCTTTTCACGGCATACCCGGAACTGAAGAACCTCTGTGGCGAAGTCAACGCTTATCTCATCACTTGCTTCGACATCCTCTCCCCGAAGATGCAGCAGGAGATATTGGCAGACATTGGCACGCCAACGGCCATGGACTTGAGCAACCAAGACCGGGC
>DAIOEQ010000313.1:0-2550 GCA_036746215.1 Prevotella sp. | reverse complement strand
TGACAGCGCACAACTGTGGGTAGAGCCAGTTGTTCCAGAGGTTCTCGTTGACGGGCTGCGTGCGCAGTGCGAGGGGCTGCAGCCTGTCGATGAGTGCTTTGAAGCCGCCGTGGCGGGCCAGGCCTACCTCCATGGCCACAATCCGGTTGCGCAGGTTGATGGCCTCGTCGATGAGCTTGCGGTAGTAGGTGGCCCGTGGCAAGCCCGCGGGCATGGCGTATTTGGAGTAGAGCAGGCGTCCGTCGATGCTGTTGTAGGGTAGCGCGAAGTTGCGGCTCAGACACTCGTAGTAGAGCAACAGCTGCACGTAGTGGGGCTCGGTGAGCATGCTCCCGTGGGCCATGGGGTTGCCGCGGTCGATGGCGTAGTTCTTGCCCGACTTCTGCTCGACCAGCAGCCGCAGGTCGGTGGTCATGAGGTCGATGCGCCCTTGCAGCCCCATCTGCTCACACACGAAGCTCGGCTCGAGGATGGCCTTGTGGCGGTCGTGTGCCGACCTGAAGAGCATGTCGACCGCTTGCCGGATGTTTCTCGCCTGGAGCTGCGCCTCCTGGTGGAACGGCTCGCGCTTGTTGAGGTCCTTGCAGGTGCAGTATTCGAGGGCTTTCTCGCGGAAATTGGCCTTGAAGGTCTCCCGCCAGTCGTAGTCGTCGCCCCGGTTGATGATGTCGTCGAGAGCGCTGCCGGCGAAGTTTCCGATGAGGATGGCTTGCGAGTTGGCCTGTGGTTTCAGCCGGTTGACGGTGTAGGTGAGCGGCGAGTGGCCATAGGGCGTGAAGCAGGCCGCCAGCGAACTGATGTCGATGAGGAAGTCGGGTTCCACGATGACTTGCCGCGCCAGTCGAAGGTCGCTGTCGGGTTGCCCCGTCACGTCGATGAGGTTGACCTGTGAGCCCTCGCGCAACAGGTCGAAAAGGTCGGCGAACTTGGGGTCGCCGCAGTCCACGCGGAGCGTCTTCTCGTCAGTGTCTTGTGCCACCTCCACGCTGATGATGTGGCCTTCGACCTTGCGCACGACGGCCCTCACACACCGGTAGTCGATGTGCCGGCGGGTGGCCTGTGGCTTGCGCGTCATGGGTATCTTGCCGATGAGTTCCGCGGGAATGTCGGTGTCGAACACCTTGGAGATGAAGACGGCCAGCGCGCGGCAGTCTTGCAGCAGCGCGTCGCGGCTGAGCGGCTCCGTGCTGTTGGAGTCGTGGCGCATCCTCTGGATGTCGAAGCAGTCGCCTTGGCCGATGCGGTGCTGCTTGCAGAGCACGTCGACCTTGGCGAAGAGCGAGCCGATGGCGTCGGGCGTGCCGGCCAGGCCGGCGGCGCAGGCGAGCACCAGCGTCTCGTGCATCAGCTTGTTGAGCGTGGCGGGGGCCACGGAGGTGGCGCTGGCTATGTAGGCCACGCGGTGGAAGAGTTCCCCGGAGGTGATGTTGGAAAGCATGGCGTGGCGGCGGTTAAGGTTGCTGGCGGTCGAGTTGCGCTTTTTCCCATTCGATGAGGCGACGCTTCAAGTCGTGCCCCCAGTGATACTCGCCGTAGGTGCCGTCGCTGTGGATCACCCTGTGGCAGGGCACGAGCACGGCGATGGGGTTCTGCGCGATGGCGGTGGCCACGGCGCGCACGGCCTTGGGCTCGCAGATGGCCTCGGCCACCTGCTGGTAGGAACGGGTCTGGCCGAAGGGTATCTGCCGAAGGGCTTGCCACACGCGTATCTGGAAGGCGGTGCCCCGGAGGTCGAGCCGCAGGGGGTGGTCGTAGTGCTCAAAGGCCACGCGCTCCACGGTGTGGGCCATGGTGTCGTCCTGGGTGGTGGGAGTGTATTCGCCCCACCGCTTGGCCAGCTCGTGGATGGTCTCCAGGCGGTTGAAGTCGAGAAACTGCAGGTCGCACACGCCCTCATAGGTGCGTGCCACGATGATGTCGCCGAAGGGGCTCTCGCTAAATCCGTATTCTATCAAGTTGCTCATACGTGCAAAGATAGTGGTTTCGAGTTAAAAAGAAGACGACAAAGGTTAAAAAATAAGTGCTTGGCGGATGGTTCATCACAAAAATGCTTACCTTTGCCCATCCCGACCCTCGCAGGAGATGGATGTCTGCCTGTAATGGGCGATGAACATAAAAGGTGAGGCGGGGTGATAACCGTTGACAATGACAAAGCTTATGACACAAGAAGAACTGATGCGCCGGGCCATAGCCCTGAGCGAGAAGAGTGTGGAGACCGGTGGCGGGCCCTTTGGCGCCGTCATAGCGCGTGGCGGACAGGTGGTGGCCGAGGCGTCAAACAGCGTGACGCTCGACGACGACCCGACGGCCCATGCCGAAGTGAACGCCATCCGCATGGCCTGTCGTGGCTTGAAGACGTTTGACCTGAGCGGATGCGACATCTACTGCTCGTGTGAGCCGTGCCCCATGTGCCTGGGCGCCATCTACTGGGCGCGCCTCGACCGCGTGTATTACGCCAACAACCGGAAGGATGCCGCGCGCATAGGTTTTGCCGACGACTTCATCTATGACGAGCTGATGATGGATCCCGCCCGGCGCGACAAGGTGTTC
>DAIOEQ010000312.1:0-2550 GCA_036746215.1 Prevotella sp. | reverse complement strand
CATAAGGTTTTATTATAAACTATTATTGGTAAGGATGGTCACTTTATCATGTCCATGAAGTAGGCGTGGACACGCGTGTCGGTGTCGAGCTCTGGATGGAACGCCGTGACGAGCTGGTTGCCTTGCCGTGCCGCCACGATGTGGCCGCCAACCGTGGCAAGAGCCTTGGCATCGCCGCTCACGCCGTTGATATAAGGCGCGCGGATGAAGGTCATCGGTATGCTGCCCACGCCGTCCATCTCCGCCTCGGTGTGGAAACTGCCAAGCTGCCTGCCATAGGCGTTGCGCCTCGCGCAGATGTCCATGGTGGAGAAGCGCAATTCCGGCTTGCCCTCGATGTCCTTGGCAAGGAGGATGAGTCCGGCGCAAGTGCCGAAAACGGGCATGCCAGCCTCTATGTCGGCCTTGATGGGTTCCAGCAGGTTGAGGTCGTTGAGGAGCTTGGCCTGGGTCGTGGACTCGCCGCCTGGCAGTATAAGCCCGTCCTTGGGCTGGTGCCAATCGGCAAGCTCACGCACCTCGAACACATCGGCGCCAAGGCTTCGCAGCATGCGCTCGTGCTCTATGAAAGCTCCTTGAAGGGATAAAACCGCTATGCGCATCCTTATTTGCCCCTTTCCGCCATCAGCACCTTTATCTCTTCCTCGTTGATGCCCACCATTGCCGGGCCGAGGTCTTCGGAGAGTTCTGCCAGCTTGGCTGCGTCCTTGTAGTTGGTCACTGCCTGAACAATGGCCGCGGCGCGCTTGGCGGGGTTGCCGCTCTTGAATATGCCTGATCCCACGAACACGCCCTCGGCTCCGAGCTGCATCATCAGCGCGGCGTCGGCAGGAGTCGCCACGCCACCGGCAGCGAAGTTGACCACTGGCAACTTGCCATTGTCGTGCACGTATTTCACGAGGTCGTAAGGAGCCTGAAGCTGCTTGGCGGCCTCGAAGAGCTCATCCTCCGCCATGCCGACCAGGCGGCGTATCTCGCTCTGCATCAACCTCATGTGGCTCACTGCCTGAACCACGTCACCAGTGCCAGGCTCGCCCTTGGTGCGGATCATCGTGGCACCCTCGGCAATGCGGCGCAACGCCTCGCTGAGGTTCTTGGCGCCACATACAAACGGCACGTTAAACTTGGTCTTGTCGATGTGGTAAACGTTGTCGGCTGGGCTGAGCACCTCGCTCTCGTCGATGTAGTCTATCTCAATGGCCTGCAATATCTGCGCCTCGGCTATGTGACCAATGCGGCACTTCGCCATCACGGGTATCGACACCGCCTGTTGTATGCCCTTGATCATCTTTGGGTCGCTCATGCGCGCCACGCCGCCAGCCGCGCGTATGTCGGCTGGTATGCGCTCAAGAGCCATCACGGCGCACGCGCCGGCTGCCTCTGCTATCTTTGCCTGTTCGGGCGTCGTAACGTCCATGATAACACCGCCCTTGAGCATCTGCGCCAGGTTGCGGTTCAAAGTCATTCTGTCTTCCATGTTCTATATTCGCTTGGTGATTTGCCTATGATGTTCTTGAAAAACCTCGACAAATGCGCTTGCGACGAGAACCCGAGACCTTGAGCTATCTCCTGGATGGTCTTGTTGGTCTTGGAGAGTTGTCGCTCTATGTCCTTCACGATGAAGTCGTCGATGATGCTCTTGGGACTCTTGCCGGCTATGCGCCTGCACACTTGCCCGAGATAGGCACTGCCCACGTTCAGCTTCTCCGAGTAGGATGCCACGTCGCTGTTGACGGCGAAGTCCTGACGCACGAGCGACACGAAGTCGTTGTAGAGCTGGGCGCTCCTGCCTTGAAGCACGGTCGTGGCGGACAACTGTCTCTCGCAAAACTCGCTGGCCTCAGCCACGGCTCCTTCCATGTCCATGCCCTTGCAAAGCGCTACGGCGAGCGACGACGAGAAGCCATTGCTCAGTCCGTGACGGTTGTCATCGTCGATGAAGCAAACGTTGCCCGGCACCATGTCGCCCAAAAGGGCGTGGGCCTCTTGCCGCCGCACCACGATGACTGAGCACAATGGGAACAGTCTCCGCCTCACTATGCCGAGGGCCTCATCGCCCATCAGCCTGTCGCCACGGCTGGAGAAGAGCACGGGGTCGTAGACCACGAAGGCGGGCGTGTAACGCCGCAAGGCATCGACCACGGTTTGTATGGTCTCGACACGCCTCATCATGCCAATCTTCACCACCTTGGGCTGCACGTCGTTGACAAGGGCCTCTATCTGACCGCCCACGACACCGGCAGGCAGGTCGTGAAACTCCTGAATGCCAAGGGTGTTTTGCAGCGTGATGGTAGTGATGGCGGAAACGGCGGTGAGTCCAAGCTCTGAGATATACTTGATGTCAGCCTGGATTCCCGACTCGCCCGTAGGGTCACTGCCTGTTATGGTCAGAATGGTATTGTCCTGCATTTGTCTTGTCTTTCCGCGTGCAAAGGAAAGAAGAATGTGGCAAAAGCCAACCGTTTTGCTCGCCTTTTGATAATGTTTGCTTCAATTTGTATAACTAAGCGGGGTACGGACGGGCACAGGGCGAGGCTGCTGAAAAAGTCC
>DAIOEQ010000311.1:0-2552 GCA_036746215.1 Prevotella sp. | reverse complement strand
TCCTTGCAAAGGCTGGCCAAGGTATCATAGCTATAGGGAAATGTCTTTTGCTTGCATTTGTAGGTGGACAGATAGGAGCAACCGCCGAGCCTTGTCTTTGCCTTGGCCGTAGTGAAAAGTTCTTCCCTGACAAAGTCGGCCTCGAAGTCACGGAATTCGCGTTCCAAGTCCCATTGGTTTATTCGACGAAGCTCAGCCTCAAGTGTCGTGTAGCCCGATATCAAGTCATCTACGATGCTCTGTTGTGCCGCAACGCTTAGCATAGCACTCCGTGCGAGCAGTCGGCTTGCTGTCACATTGCGTGTAAGGTCGAGAACCAATGCTTGTTCTCGGTGTTCCGACAAATACTCTTTTGCCACCTCATTACCATACTTATTGTCAATGTCCACAAAGTCGGCTTGCTCACGGTCTTGGTCTTGCCATGCGGCAGTGTTGGCACTCAGCGACCGCAACTTCGCCCGGAGCATCATGTTGAGGCGCTTCTCCGAAGGAATGGCCGTGATGATGTACTCATACAATGGAGGTAAATCCGTGCGCTGCCCGGTTCGGTTGATGCGGCCACGCTTCTGCAAGTCGATGTTCACATCAAGGTCGTTTTGCACGATGAGCATCTTGCGTTGGCGCACTTGATCCTCAGGTACCTCGGCTGTGGAAATGGCGTGCGCACTTGCACCTATTGCTCCACAGGCATTGATGAGAATAACGTCTAACTTGTTGTTTTGGAAATCATTGAAGATCATATTAGAGTGACGCTTCTTCCTTGGCCTGATGACAGCATTGATGAAGTCGTCATCGCCCTCTGGCGAGAGATAATCCAACTGATGTGCTCGCCCCGTACATTCCTCAAAATGGATGTTTAGGTATTCGCCATTTGGCGCAACAAACTTCTCGGCTGTTATAAGCTGCCGTATTACGTCGATGGGCGACACGGGAAGATGAAACACCTCTTCGGTTATGTCTTGCTTAATACTTGTGTAGTAGTCGCTTATCTCTTTAGCTTCTGCCTTCAACGACATTTCCTCCAATTCTTCTACCATTTCAAAAACAGGTCGGTTGGCACTGTTGGTAGAGCCGCTTCCACAAACCGTCTTTTCCAACAAACGCAACAATAATGCAGATATGTCGCCGCGAACGGATTCGTCTTCGTTCACTGTCACGTCCTGTACGATACACTCGAGCGTGTCACTCATGCCAATCACCACACATCTTCCTTGCTTTACATTCTCAATGGCGGCTTGCGCCACCTTTTTCGCTTTCAAGGAAAGCAACAACACTTTGTTGATATAGAAAAGTTGTGCTCTTGTGGGATAGCAGTTGAAGGGTAGAAGCACTTTGTACATAAGTGCATGATTGACCAATTTGCCAACCATCGCCGAAAGTTTCACGATCTCGCGGAAGAAATACATCACCTTGTCGAATTGCTCGCCATGCACTTCAAGGTCTTCATCAAGATATGTATAGACAGGAGTAGGCAAACCTTCGCCAGAGTGCTCACGCCTGATCATTTGTCCTTCGGATGCCAAACAAGACGAAACGTATTCTTGCATGGGCAGTCCGCCACAATGCAAGGCATCCTTAAGCGTGTTTTCAGTAGCCAAGGCACTCAGTGTCGTGCGTCTCATGAAGGTGAGCAGACATTCCGGTCGCTTGGCAAAAGTGGCAGAAAGGAACACACATTGCGTCTGTGGCATTTCCTCAAGAATCATGTTTATGCCTTGTGTGATAACCGATGCTTTGCCTGCGTTCACTCCACTGCTTTTGTGGGCTTCGTCAAAGATAAACAGCACATGATGTTGCTCGCACAACGCCATGAGGAAGTTGAGACGTGTCATGTCGCGCCTGGCATCTTTCAGTTGTGAGTAGGTAATCATGAGATAGTCGAAGGCATCCTGCGGCAGTTCGCCCTTTATGAATATTTCTTGAAGGACAGATTTCTTGGGAGCTTTATACACCACCTCATACTGCTTCTGGTAGAGCGACATGCGCTCTGCCTCATGCTTTTCGTTATCTTCTTCGTCAGCTGGGGACCATATCTCATCGGGCGCACATGTCGCTTTCTGCTCAATCACATGGTCAAAGTCGACAACCGACACACCAGCGTTCACCACCAGTGGCCGTGCCTCCTTAATGCCAAGCGCTTTACAGTCGCGATACATATCGCTGAACAGGGTATAGCGGTCGGTAAAGAATATTGGCAGATAGCCCGACAACAGTCCATAGCGTATCATGGCAGCAGCTTGTCGGCCTTTGCCTATACCCGTTTGGTCGCCTATGACTACCGACTGTCCACGTTTCTCTATGTTGTACATGGCCAGTGCCACGCCGTCGATTTGCTCGGCGGCCAAGGCTTCCCTCAGTTCCTCATGGCTCATGTGCAGTCTGTTTGCTACATATCCGCCGACATCGCCACCAAGGGCTTCGTTTAGTTTACTTAATGCCCTTGTCGTGTATTCTGCAAGCTGTTTCGGAATGACGGATTCCAAAGTCTTTGCATTCTTTACAGTGCTTTCATATTTTGTAGACTTTTCCATAACTGTATCTTTAATGTTCGT
>DAIOEQ010000310.1:0-2576 GCA_036746215.1 Prevotella sp. | reverse complement strand
CATGTGCGAGAACCATGAGGCGCGCGCCGTCTCGTCGAAGACGGGCTTGCCCACCGTGGCCATGATTGAGAACTGGCCATAGTCGTTGATCCACGGACTTGGCTGGTGGGTCTGTTTCAGGCCGCGTATCTTGTGGGCGTCGTAGGTGTAGACCCATCCGTCGCCCATCTTACCTGTTTGTGGTGTCCAGAAGTTCATGCCCCAAGGCATTGCCACCACGGGATAGGTGTTGCCCGTGGACAACGCGAACGACGATTCCGAGCCGACCAGCGGGTTGACATATTCCACGGGATTCTCCACCGCCAACGTAGGCAACGCGAGCAAGGACGCCAATAAGACTGATAAGTATTTCTTCATTAAGATGTATTGTTATTTGAATCGTGTGTTCCTTACGGATTTTTCTCACACTACGCTTTGCAGGGGCGGGCCCTGTGCCCGTCCGCAACCAATGTGGACGCATTGGCAAATTCAGAGCATTGGGCCTTTCGGGTTGCGGACGGGCACAGGGCCCGCCCCTGCATAGCGGTTGTGTGAAATTATCAAGGGCGGTCGGCCTTTGCCGTGCCCCACTTCGATGGCTTCGGACCCATCACGAGCTCAAGCGTGCCGCCGTTCACTATTTCGTCGTACATGATATAGCTCTTCTTCAAGGGCTTGCCGTTGAGCGTCGCGCTCTGCACGTAGATGTTCTTGTCGCTGTTGTTCTTCGCTATGACGGAGAACGTCTTGCCGTCGCCCACGTTCATTTCGGCTTTCTGGAAGAGAGGCGAGCCGATGATGAACTTGCCGCCGGCAGGCTCAACCTGGTAGAGGCCGCAAGCTGATATGACATACCATGCCGACATCTGGCCCACGTCCTCGTTGCCGCTCAGTCCGTCGGGGGCGTTGAAGTACATCTCCTTGAACACCTGGCGCAACAGCGGGGCGGCCTTGTAGGGCTGGCCCACGTAGTTGTACATGTAGATGACGTGGTGGCTTGGCTCGTTGCCGTGGGCATACTCGCCGATGAGACCGCTGATGTCAGGCGAGGCGTTCTCGCCGAGGTCGCCGTGGACCACGAAGAGGGAGTCGAGCTTCTTGGTGAAACGCTTCTCGCTGCCAAAGAGGTTCACGAGGCCGTGAACGTCGTGAGGCACGAGCCACGTGTATTGCCAGGCGTTACCCTCGGTGAAGTCGTCGAAGCGGTGCACTGAGTGGAAGGGGTTGAAGTTGTCGCGGAAGTGGCCCTTGCTGTCCACGCCACGCATGAAGTTGACCCTCTTGTCGAAATATTTTGAGTAGCTCTTGCTGCGGTTCAGGAAGTAGTTGTAGTCGTCGGTCTTGCCGAGCTGCTTTGCCACCTGCGCCACGCTCCAGTCGGCCAGGGCGTATTCCAGGCCCTTTGCCACGGTCTCGTTGGTGGTGTCCTTGTCGAAAGGAATGTAGCCATACTCGCGCAGCTGCTTCAGTCCGCGCTCGTCGAGCAGTTGCGAAGCCTTCAACGCGGTGAAAGCCTCTTCCTTGTTGGTGTAGAGCCCCTTGAGCACGAGGTCGGCGAGCACGGGCACGCCAGGGTTGCCCACCATGCAGTCGGTCTCGTTGTTCCACAGGTGCCATACCGGCAGCTTGCCCTGCTTGGCGAAGATGCTCATGAACGTGTTGCCGATGTCGGCGCAACGGTCGCGATGGATAAGCGTCATGAGCGGCATCTGCGCGCGGTAGGTGTCCCAAAGCGAGAACGTGGTGTAGCGCTTGCCCATGGTGGTGTCGTCGTCGCTTATCTCCGATGGTGCTATCATGGTGTGGTAGAGGGCGGTGTAGAAGATGGTGCGGTTGTTGTCGTTGGTCGTCTCGATGCGCACGCGTCCCAGTTCCTTGTCCCATTCCTTGTCGGCCTGCTGCTTCACCTGTTCGAGGTTCCACGATGTCAGTTCCTTGCCGAGGTTGGCGCGCGCCTCGTCGACCGACGTGGCAGAGATGCCCACGCGTGCCATGATGGCCGCGCCACCATTGTCGGCGGCACGCACGTAAGCCACGGAGTCGCCCTCCTGACGGGCCATCGTCACCGGACGGTTGAACTCAGCGTAGAAATACACGCGCTGATCCTTGGCCCAGCCCGATGAATAGCGGTAGCCGGAGATTGCGGTGGGGGAGAGCTGCGTGTAGTGGCAGTCGTACATCTTGTCCCACCCTATGCCCTGCTTGAGGTCGAGCCTGAGCAGCGGCGTGCTGCCGTCGGGGAAGGTGTAGCGGTGCAGGCCGGCGTGCGACGTGGCGGTGAGCTCCACCTTCACGCCGTCGCCCGTGACCACGGTGTAGAAGCCGGGCACGCATTTCTCGGTGCCGCGGTTGATGGTCGTCTGCCTCTCCTTGTCGTTCATCACGGGGAGCAGCGCCACGTCGCCGAGGTCACCAATGCCGGTGCCGCTGAGATGGGTGTGACCGAAGCCGATGATGATGTCGTCGCTGACGTGATAGCCGGAGCACCAGTCCCAGCCGCGCGTCACCATCGTGGGGCCGAGCTGCACAAGGCCGAAAGGCACGTTGGCACCATAGAACACGTGACCGTGGCCACCAGTGCCGATGGCGGTGTTGAC
>DAIOEQ010000309.1:0-2585 GCA_036746215.1 Prevotella sp. | reverse complement strand
TCAAGATGTGCTGCCAAAAGCCTATTCTTGGAGGCTAATGCTTATTGCTCTTCTTTTTGCGGAGCCTCTTCTTTTTGTGAAGGGGATTCTTCTTTCGTTTCGCTCTTTCTTGTTCGACTTGCCTTCACGGTCTTCCTTGTGGTCTGTGTCTTGGCAATCTCTTTCGTTTCGTATTTCTTGCGGAGCTTTGTCACCGTAGCCTCCGACTTTTCAAGTCGGGCCTGCAGCCTTTCTATCTCCTTGTTTTTCATCTCAATCTCATCGCCCTCGTTCTTTATGGTTGTCAGGAGAGAGTTTAGCTGGTCGTTGTCGATGTCCGAAGGATAGAGGGCGTTGACCCTGTTGATGAAGTCACCAAGGATGTTCATGTAGTTGGTGAAGGCGTCGAATGGGCTGCTGTAAATGCCCCTGTCTATCCCCACTTGCGAAGGCTTGGTCGACATGAACCTGAAGTTGTTGCTTGCTTGCAGATAGTTGTAGTCTTGGTTTATCATCGGGTCGTTGGCGATCCTCACACGGTCCGCTATGCCGTAGAGCTTGTTGAAAGCCTCCCTTTGCATGTCGTTGCCGAGCCAGCTGCTCACGTCGCGCTCCTCGTCTACCCACGACAACGTGTCTGGCACATTGAGGTCGCCAACGCTGTCGAAGTTGTCGCACACTTCCGATGGCGTGGAGAAGGTGATGTCTTGCTGCTTGGCGAATCGCGGCAGCGCGTGCAGGAACTCGAGGATGTTGGACGACAGAGGCTGTGCGATGCCCAATGCCGACAATTCCATGAAGATGTTTACGACCTTCTCTGGCTCCGGCAGTTGTGCTATCTTTGTGATGTATTGGTCCGCGAAGAGAGGGTATCCTTCCCAATCCTTGTTGTTGAAGCGCAGGCTGATGTCATCGCTGAGGTTTATGTCACGAAGCAGCAGTTTCAGCTTCGGCGCGAGCGCGCAGTTGTAGACATAGTGTGGCGACTTCCATCCGAGCACGTGCTTGGCACCCTCGGTCAGCATGCCCTTGAAGCCCATTTCGCTGGCCTGGAGTCCGATGTCATCGCTGTAGATAAGTGACGAGTTGCGCAGCACGGTTGGGCGCTTGCCAAAATACTCCACCATCTTGTCGCATTGGTTCTTCACGTTTAGCGCGAACATGGCGCTGTCTTTCAATGCCGACAGGCCGTGGGCGTAGGGCTCGGCGAGAAATTCCACGCATCCGGTCTTGTTGAGTTCCACGAGCTTGTCGAGCACTTCTGGCGCATATTGCTCCAGTTGCTCCATGCCGACTCCAGACAGTGAGAACGCCACGCGGAAATACTTTCCGTTCTCCTTTATCATCTCGCCAATGGTGTTGAGGGCGGGTATGTATGAGCGTTCGGCTATGTCCCTGATAGTGCGCTCGTTCTCGTAGTCGTCGTAATAGTAGTGGTCGGTGCCAATGTCGAAGAAGCGGTACCGCTTCAAGTGTACGATTTGGTGTATCTCGAAATATAAACAAATAGTTTTCATGGTAGTTTATGGTTTTTCTTTTTGTTTTTTGCGGTTGTTACTCTCTCGGCTCAATTCCAATGCAGAGTTCTCATGTAGAGTTCCCTGATCCATCGTCCCACTTTCTCCCAAGTGATTTGCGCCACTTCCTCCTGTCCTTTCTGCTGCAGATAGTTGAACAGCCCGTCGTTGTGGCAAATGCTGTAAATGGCGTCAGCCATGGCATTGATGTCCCAGTAGTCTATCTTGATGCAGTTAGTGAGGATTTCCCCGCAGCCGCTTGTCTTGGAGATGATGGTTGGCGTGCCACACTGCATGGCCTCCAGTGGCGAGATGCCGAAAGGCTCACTGACAGAAGGCATGACATACACGTCGGAGTCTTTGAGGCATTCGTACACTTGCTTGCCCCTCATGAATCCTGGGAAGTGGAACCTGTCCGCTATGCCACGCTCTGCCGCGAGGTAAATCATGGCATCCATCATGTCGCCCGATCCTGCCATGCAGAAGCGTATGTTGTTGGTGCGGTGCAGCACCATGTTGGCAGCCTCGACGAAATATTCCGGTCCCTTCTGCATGGTGATGCGTCCAAGGAACGTGACGACCTTCTCCTTGCCCTTGTGGTCAGGGCGGGGAATGGCTTGGTTCTCCGGGCTAAGTGGATACACCGCGTTGTGCACGGTGAACACCTTCCGTGGGTCTTGGTGATAGTGGTTTATCACGGTTTGCCTCGTAAGCTCAGACACGCACATGATGCAGTCGGCATGATCCATGCCGTCTTTCTCGATGCCGTAGACCGTGGGGTTGACGTGTCCGCGCGAGCGGTCCCAGTCGGTGGCGTGCACGTGTATGCACAATGGCTTCCCGCTAATCTGCTTGGCGAAGATGCCGGCGGGGTAGGTGAGCCAGTCGTGGGCGTGTATGATGTCAAACTCTTCGGCGCGCGCCACTTGTCCGGCTATGATGCTGTAGTTGTTTATCTCCTCGTTCAGGTTGCTGGGATAACCGCCGGCAAACTCCATGCACCCCAAGTCGTTGACGTGCATATAGTTGAAGTCGGCATAGATGTGGTCACGGAAGTGATAGTACTCTTCCGGACTCATCAAGTTGCCG
>DAIOEQ010000308.1:0-2586 GCA_036746215.1 Prevotella sp. | reverse complement strand
GCCGTGTGGCTCGACGAGTATCTCAAGGACTTCCCCGGCAAGCAAGACGTCCTGCGCTATGTGCTCACGGCCAACGCCCCGGAGACCAAGGACAACAACTTCACGTGGCGCGACTTCCAGGAGCGCAACAACTCGGAGCTCGTGGCCATCTATGGCAACTTCGTCAACCGCGCCCTGCAGCTCACCAAGAAGTATTGGAACGGCGTGGTGCCCGAGTGTGGAGATTTGCAGGAGGTCGACCAGCGCGCCATCGACGAGTTCAAGGACGTGAAGGAGAAGGTGGAGCAGTACCTCAACAACTTCAAGTTCCGCGAGGCGCAAAAAGAGGCCATGAACCTGGCGCGCATCGGCAACAAGTACATCACCGAGTGTGAGCCCTGGAAGGTCTGGAAGACCGACCCCAAGCGTGTGGAGACCATCCTCTACATCTCCCTGCAGCTGGTGGCCAACCTCGCCATCGCCTTCGAGCCGTTCTTGCCCTTCTCGAGCAAGAGCCTGCGCGAGATGATCGGCATGGACACCTTCGACTGGGCCCAGCTGGGCCGCACCGACTTGCTGAAGCCCGGGCACCAGCTGGCTGAGCCCCACCTGCTCTTCCAGAAGATTGAGGACGAGGAGATACAAAAGCAACTCGACAAGCTGGCCGCCACCAAGGAGGCCAACGAGAAAGCGCAGGCCGCCAAGGACTACAAGGCCGAGCCCGTCAAGCCCAACGTGCCCTTTGAGGAGTGGGAGAAGCTCGACATCCGCGTAGGCCATATCAAGGATTGCCAGAAGGTCAAGAAGTCGAGCAAGCTCCTGCAGTTCACCATCGACGACGGCAGCGGCAAGGACCGCACCATCCTCTCGGGCATCGCCAAATACTACGAGCCCGCCGACCTCATCGGCAAGGACGTGCTCTTCATCGCCAACCTCGCCGCCCGCAAGATGATGGGCATCGAGAGCCAGGGCATGATACTCTCGGCAGTCAACTTCGACGGCTCGCTCAACGTCACCACCACGCTCGGCCAGGTGAAGCCCGGAAGCCAAGTGGGATAACACAGGCCACGCACCAACACCCACATACCAACAAAGCCTCGCTGCCTGGAAACGATTCCTGGCAGCGAGGCTTTTTCCGTATGCGCGCACCTATCGTCATGCCGTCACGAGCCTCACGCTCGCCCTTGCGGCCTTGGCGGCGTGACAATGACAAATGACTGACAGCCCTCTGTCATCGGGGGCAATCAGCATGAGCGCCGTGGCGCCTGTGTTTTAAGGATATGCTTTTGGGGAAATGCGATAGAAATAAGCTCTTCGCAGTGTCGACACTTGGATTCGAACCAAGGACCCCCACCATGTCAAGGTGATACTCTAACCAACTGAGCTATGCCGACAGACTTAGAATAAGATGCCAAGCGAACAAGTTGTCTTTCACTTAAGCGGGTGCAAAGTTACGGTTTTCTTTTCATCCCCACAAATTTTTCGGCCATTATTTTCAAACATTTGTCACCCATTTGCGATTTTGCCGGACAAATGTGGTTTGAGGCGGTAAGGGAAAGTTGTTTGCCGCACCCACACATTTTGCGCAAATGGCCCTTGATGTTTGGTGGGCTTTCGGATAAAAAGCAGTAACTTTGCACAGCAACAAAACACATCCAACCATGGAAAACCCATACGTCAAACAATACCCCGACCTGATGCGGGGCAAGAAAATCATGTACAACCACGGCTTCGGCTCATCGGCTGCCTCGGGCACGGTGACACGCATCCGTGAGACCTTCCCCGAGGCCACCGTCGTGGCTTACGACCTGCCGCTCCATCCCGAGGAGGCCATGGCGTTGCTCGAGGCCAAGGTGGCCGAGGAGCAGCCCGACCTCATCCTCGGCACATCGATGGGCGGCATGTACACGGAGATGCTCTACGGCTACGACCGCATCTGCGTGAACCCCGCCTTCGAGATGGCCAAGACCATGAAGGGCCACGGCATGACAGGCAAGCAGACGTGGGCCAACCCGCGGCAAGACGGCGAGAAAGAGTTCATCGTGACCAAGGCGCTGGAAAAGGAATACCAGGAGATGACCGAGCGGTGCTTCACGGCGCTGGAGGCCATGGCCCCCGAGGAGCGCGAGCTGGAGCGCGGCCGCGTGTGGGGACTGTTTGGCGACAAGGACGAGCTGGTCGACACGTTCGGCCTCTTCACCGCCCACTATCCGCAGGCGGCCCACTTCCACGGCGGCCACCGCATGGACGACCGCTCGTTCCTGGAGGGCGTGGTGCCCGTCATCCGGTGGATTGACGACAGGCAGGAAGGGCGCGAGCGGCCCGTCGTCTACATTGACGCCTCGGCGCTCAAGGACGATTACGGGCACCCGAAGTCGTGCCTGCAGAAGGCCTTCTCCATGCTCATCGAGCGCTACCAGGTCTACATCGTCGGCCTCGCTCCCACCAACGCGCACGCCGACCTTGACCAGTTGGCCTCCTGGGCGGAGCAATACCTGGGCACGCCCGCTCACGACCGCGTCATCTACACCAACCAGAAGGCGTTGCTCTACGGCGACTATTTCATCGACGCCCACCCCTCGCCCGACTTCATGGGGACGGGCATTG
>DAIOEQ010000307.1:899-2605 GCA_036746215.1 Prevotella sp. | reverse complement strand
CTCGGCGTGGTAGGCGTCATCATCGCGATGATGCTCATCCGCAAGTGCTTCGTCAAGCCGTGCGACCTCGAGGTGAAGCCGCTCACCGACGACGACCACACGTACATCGCACAGTTCATAGCCATGAATCCCGCTATCGCCGACAAGACCATCGCGCAGATTGCCGAGATGACGCACCTGAAGTTTATCATCTCGCGCATCTGGCGCAACGGGCAGGTCATCATGCCGGTGTCGTCCACCATCATCAAGTCGGGCGACTCGCTGCTCGTGGTCACGACCAAGGAGGATGAGGACTCGATGGTGCTGCTCTTCGGCAAACAGGTGGAGAAGGACTGGAACGGCGAACAGATCGACTGGAACGCCATTGACTCCAACGTGGAAAGCCGCGTCTGCGTCGTGACGCGAACGGCCCTCAACGGCCGCCACCTGGGCGAGTTGCAGTTGCGCCACACCTACGGCGTCAACGTCAGCCGCGTGCTGCGCGGCGACATCAAGCTCCTGGCCAGCGACGACCTGCGCCTGCAGTATGGCGACCGCGTCACCGTGGTGGGCCGCCACGAGGCGGTGAACAATGTGGAGAACTTCTTCGGCAACTCCGTCAAGACACTCGAGAAGCCCAACATCGGCAGCATCTTCCTGGGCATCGTGCTGGGCTTGGCCTTGGGCACCATCCCCATCAACTTGCCTGGCATGGATTCGCCCATCCGCCTGGGCATTGCCGGCGGCCCGATCATCATGGGCATCATCGTCGGAGCGCTGGGGCCGCGGTTGCACTTCATCTCCTACACCACCCGCTCGGCCTCGCTCATGCTGCGCAGCTTAGGGCTCGCCATCTACCTGGCGTGCCTGGGCCTCTCAGCCGGCAAGGACTTCTTTGCCACCGTGGTGCGCCCCGAGGGCCTGATGTGGCTGGGCTTGGGCTTTCTCATCACGGTCGTCCCGACGGTCGTCATCGGCATCATCGCCCTCCACAAGCACAAGTACGACTTCGGCACCGTCTGCGGCATCATCTGCGGCAGCATGGCCAACCCGATGGCCCTGGGTTATGCCAACGACACACTGAAAGGCGACACGGCCAGCATCAGTTATGCCTCCGTCTACCCCATGGGCATGTTTGTCAGGGTCGTGATAGCCCAGCTGCTCATCATGTTCTTCATGAATTAGGCCTCCCTGTGGCGTCCCACCATTGTCATGGTAGGACGCCACAAGGAATGGTCGCCAGGGATTTGTGTGCCAGCAAGACGTTGTGCGCCACCTGGCACTTGTGCGAAATAACACGACAAGAAGCCTTCCAGGAATGGCTTCGCGGCCAGCGCAGGCTTTGTTAGCCGCAAATACGCGCTATTTTTCGGCACACACGTAAACATCAGGAAACCAACAGTTTACGTCATTTATTGAGTTTTCGTCCTTCCTTTCCCATCCGAAAAACTGAAAGAAGCTGCCTTATCGTGCATTGATAGCTATCCTATCGCGCGTCGGGGCCTCACTTGTCGCCTCTGCTTTTGGCCTTCATCGTGGCCCGATAGCTATCCAAACGCAACATAAAACACCCTTTACTGCAAAATCGCCCCGCCCAAATCTCGGCGCGACCGGGAAAAACGCCATTTTCGCATTCTATTTCAACAGAAATCCGTGACATAGTTTTGCGCCCAAAATCATGACAAACGCCCACCTGTCTTTCTCCGGCTCCCAAAGATGTTTCGACT
>DAIOEQ010000307.1:0-889 GCA_036746215.1 Prevotella sp. | reverse complement strand
GTCATGCATTTTTGGTATATGGCAAGCGTCACATTTTAGTCTCCTTTTTTATTTTAGTGAAGGAAACATTATAGACCCCATCTATAACTATGTAGTCTTTGAGCCGAATGTTTTGAAAAACGCCAAAACATTATTGAGAGAAAAAATATTCCGTAATATTTGTGCAATTGGGCGGATTTTGTTAATTTAGCGGCGGAGACAACGTGTCTTCCATCCTCAAACCTAAAACGCCTGCCCATGAGACGACTGACGCTTTCTTATGCATTTTCCTTCCTGTCGCAGAACGTTTGGCTTGCGGTCAAGCCTCGTCTTCCCACTTGACCCCATTGTAAGTAGCCTGTTACGGCGCGCAACTGTCCGACGCGCAGCTCCTGGCCGGCAACGCCATCCTGGGTGGCGTGGTCTCGGAGATAGGCGGAGGCAAGTTCGCCAACGGCGCCATGACCGCCGCCTTCCAGATGATGTACAACCACTTCTACCACCAGGGCCCGACGTTCGAGCAACTGAAGAAAATCGATGCGATTTACAGGAAGTCTTTAGCTGATTATCCCACACCGCAAGAGTTCTACCGATCAGTAGGGTTGGATGAGTATGACAATGGCTGTGCAGCAAGGCTATGCTATGCCTTGAATGAAAGCGGAGTGGCAAAGGTGCCGAGAATTGCTCATGTTACAGAACAAGGAAAAGATGGAAAGAATTATTTTATGTTTGCCAAGGACATGAGAAAGTGGTTCCATAAAATTTGGGGAACCCCGAGGACTTTCCGTTTCGGGTGTGGTGCGAAATTGAAAAATGGGATTGTGGCGCAATATGGTTTTGACCCTCCCATAACTGGCCACATTGAATATTTCTTTATGGGGCGTGATGGCCATTATGATTACAACCGAAT
>DAIOEQ010000306.1:0-2629 GCA_036746215.1 Prevotella sp. | reverse complement strand
GGCATACGGATCCGCAGCAGCCATTCCGCTTGTGGGTTATATCCTCGCTCCAGTAGCAGCGGCAATGGCCATCGCTGCCGGTGCCATTCAGATTGCAGCCATCAAAAAGCAGCAACAGGCGAGTGAGAGCCAGGGTTACGCCAAGGGCGGCTTTACACCACAAGGCAACAAGTTTCAAGAAATGGGTGTAGTCCACGCCGGGGAGTGGGTCGCATCCCAAGAGATGCTTGCATCCCCTGTGGCACGTCCCATCATCAACGCCCTCGACTATGCGCAGCGCACCAACACCATCGGATCACTCCGTGCCGATGATGTCAGTCGAACCATTGCGCCTGTTGCTTATGCTCCGCAGCAGACGCAACAGCCAATCGTTGTGCAGCAGCAGTCCGACGGACTGGCCACTGCCGCAATCATCCAAAACACCAAGGCTATGAAGGACTACACCGACACGATGAAGCAGTTGCAGCAGCGGTTGAGCGAGCCGTTTGTCACAGTGAACACCGTCACTGGCGACACAGGCATCAAGCAAGCACAGGACGAGTATGACACGTTAATCCGTAACAAGACACCTAAGAGCAGGAGGAAATAAGTGGTTTCTGGTTAATGGTGAGCCTCCCCAATTGCCATTACATAAAAAGCAACAAATAAAAATAATAGGAGTAAAATCCATGTGGCAAGTGATATGTATGATAAAGTGGCAAGTGTCCGTCTCGCAGACTTGCCTTTTACATATCTACTTAAAATATGTAATACGATACTACTTGTAATAAGAAATATTAGCAAGTATGGAAAATCAAGATTCCAATAGTCTATAAAGACAATACCTGCAATAAGTAGTGCCAAACTTGCGAATATTATAGTTAGTGTACGTTTCATTTTGCAAAAGTAATAAAAATGGAAATAAATATCAACGGCAAACAAGCCTTTTTGAAGAAGAACACGTCGTTTGACTTCATTTTTGAGAACCGACTTTTTACTGGCTCGGACAGCTACACATTGAGCATCACCTTCCCCTTGAAAGGTTGCGCCCAAAACATCGCCATCTTCGGGCATATCCACCGCGCTGACGTAATCAAGTCAAAGGTGGTCTTTGACTGCGACATCCGTGACGGTGCCTTCTTCAAGTCAGGCTCCATCACAATCACGCAAATATCTGACATCGAGGTAAAGACGCAATTCTTAGAGGGGCGCAGCGAGCAGAATTTTGACGAGACGTTTGACGACATCTATCTCAACGAGCTTGATCTTGGCTACCCGACAAAGAGGACTGGCCTCTCGGCATCGGACGCTCTTCAAGCGTACCCGACAAACAATTGGGTGCCGCTGCCGTGGGTGAACAACTATTCTGGCAACATACAAAACCCTTACACGATAGGCAGTCATTTTGTCACTGGCTTCGAGTACACCAATGAAGAACACTCGTTCCAGCCATACCTATTATATATATTGAAGCGCATCTGCGACAAGTTGGGGTATAGCTATGACTTCACCGAATTGGAGAAATCGCAGTATCGCACTTTGCTCATTTGCAACACGCTCCCTTCCGCATGGAGTGCGTGGAACTTCGCCATCGCACTTCCTCACTGGACGCTCACGGAGTTTTTCGAGGAGCTTGAAAACTTCCTTTTCGGGGAGTTCGACATCAACCACAAGTCCAAGCGCATCGAGTTCCATTTCTCCAACGCGCTCGCCAAGGCATCGGGCGAGGTGAACATCTCCAAAGTCATAGATTCCTACACGGCGGAGGTGACGCAGGAGGACGACAGCAAGTATATGGCATCCTGCAATCTGAAATACGCCGACAACGACGCTTTGCTTTGGGCGTATTACTCCTGCGACTGGTATATCCGCGCCAACAAGTCAAAGGCCCTTGTGTACGACACGATGATGGAGCTGGTAAAGGCGGCGGAAAAGCTGAAGGTGAGCGGCGTGTACGAGGGTACTGGACGCGACGGCAAGGGCTACAGCTGCTCGATGTGCCGTGGCTACCCAAGCGGGTCGGACGGCAACAGGCTCTTTTACTGCAAGGAGAACGACACCTATTTCGTGATGTACTGCTACAAGTCGGAGCTGTTCAAGTCGGACAAGAATTACAAATGGTACCGTTACTATAACCGCTTGCTTCCTGTCAACCAGTTCGGGGAGCACTATGTCGGTGAGGATGCCGACGAGATTGAGATGAAGATTGTCCCGGCATGGATTGACGGCACGGATGACAAGTACGGCAATGTGCTCTTTCTTGACTGCGGCGAGATGGGCAACACGGAGACATGGACGATTTCCGGGGAGAGCGGCAGCGTCAGCGGTGGCGGCACAAGCTCCGGCTTCGGCACGCGCCGACCGCCGGGCTACAATGACGCGAGCATCGACTATAACGCAGGCGACCTTGCGCAGGGTTACGCGAGCTATGCCATAGGCAAGGGCAACGAGAACAAGACGAGCGAATACTTCTCCGTCATATATGTCGGCTTTTGGGACGGCTCCACGCTGACGGCAGGGCATCAGCCGCACCCCATTGTCGACAAGGTGGAGGTGTGGGACAACTTCTCTTACTCTGTCTACTACAAGACCCTTCGGCTCAACGAGAGCACGGCGAACGCCATGCGCAGCGTCATGCACAGGATTGACG
>DAIOEQ010000305.1:0-2655 GCA_036746215.1 Prevotella sp. | reverse complement strand
AGGACTGCAAGCTCGAGCAGGTGGGACACTTCGACCCCTACCGGCAGGTGGAGGCCGAGACCATGGCCTGGGGCTACGGCCTGAAGACACAGCCCAAGAACCCGTGGGCGCAGCGCGACACGTGGAACCAGGTGGTGACCAACATCGGTGAGGGCAAGTTCATCCTCGTCCGCGGCGTCGACTTCGGCAAGGGCGCCTCGCGCTTCGAGGTGTCGGCCTCGTGCCACATGCTCGGCGGAACCATCGAGGTGCGGCTCGACGGCGTGAGAGGACAGTGCGTCGGCACCGTGGACATCACCAACACCAAGGACGAGTACAAGACGTTTGACACCCAGGTGAAACGCGTGGCGGGCGTGCACGACCTCTACCTGCTCTTCAAGGGCGGCGACATACAGAAGCAAAACCTGTTCTACCTCGACTGGTGGAAGTTCAGCAAGTAGTCGTCGGAAGACCTCGCCGTCTCCAAGAAGCTGAAAGCCCTGCCCAAGGAGCCACATCTCGCCCTCAACGGGTGGTGGAACGGCAGGAAACCAACAAGTATAGTTACTTAGGTGCAAGTTTATAATATATCATGAAGTATATGAAGAGACATACCCTTGCATTCGCCAGCCACGTGCCGCTCGGCAAGAGGGCGATGGCCGCGATGCTGCTTCTCGCGTCGTGCCTGATGACGGCGGCGCAAACCCCGAAAACCGCCTTCACCTCCCCCAACGGGAAGATAACCTGGAAGGCAGAGGGCGAGGGCGGCAAGATAAAAGCTTTCAGCATCGCCTATCAAGAGGCCGGCAAGTGCCGGAAGGCCGACAAATGCGGGAAAACCGACAAGCGCCACCCGGCGGGTGGTGGCTGCTGCCAGGGCGAAGCGGGAACTCCCGTGCTGAAGCTCACGGGCTACGGACTGCTCACACAGGACGGCGGAGGCAAGGACCTCGTGCTCAAGGAGGTCTCCGAGCCGCGCCACGTCACCGACCACTACCGCATGCTGGTGGGGAAGCGGAGCGACTGCCACAACGAGGCCAACGAGCGCGTCTACACCTTCACCGACGGCTTGGGGAGACCCCAGCGCATGGTGGTGCGCCTCTACGACGACGGCGTGGCCTTCCGCTATGAGCTGCAGGACCTGCAACACACGGCCGTCACGCAAGACCTCACCACCTACCACATCGCCGAGGGCACGCGCCGCTGGTTCCAGCCCTGGAACTCGGGCTACGAGGATTTCTTCCCCCTGAGCACCACGGGCATGGGCGGCAAGCAACACTGGGGCTACCCGGCCCTGCTGCAGCCCGCAGCCGACGTCTTCGCCCTCATCACCGAGGCGGGCATCGAGCGATGCAACAGCGCCTCGTCGCTGAAGAACGAGCAGAGCCCTGAGGACTATCATGTCTTCATGGACGAGAACCCCCAGCGCTACTCCGGTTCCTGGGCGTCGCCCTGGCGCGTGGTCATCATGGGCCATGAGCAAGACCTCGTGGCGTCGACCCTCGTGACCGACGTGAGCGCGCCCTGTCGGCTGGCCGACACGTCATGGGTCAAGCCGGGAAGCGTGAGCTGGATCTACTGGGCCTATAACCACGGCTCCAACGACCTCGGCATCATCAAGCGGTATGTGGACATGGCCCAACAGCTCCACTTGCCCTATGTGCTCATCGACGCCGAGTGGGACGAGATGAAGAACGGAGCCACCATCGAGGAGGCCCTGCAATATGCCAAGGACCACGGCGTGAAGCCCCTGCTCTGGTACAACTCGTCGACCGCGTGGATCAAGGCCTGGGGCGCGCCCGGACCCCATGAGAGGCTCAACGCGCCGGAGAGCCGCGAGAAGGAGTTCGCCTGGCTGGAGAAGATGGGTGTGGCTGGCGTGAAGATCGACTTCTTCGACGGCGACAAGCAGGCGACAATGGAGTACTGCATCGACCTGCTGGAGTGTGCCGCGCGACACCACCTCACCGTCAACTTCCATGGCGCCACCATACCGCGCGGTTGGCAGCGCACCTATCCCAACCTGCTGTCGACGGAGGGCGTCTACGGCGAGGAGTGGTACAACAACAATGGAGTGCTCACCGACAAGGCGGCCTGCCACAACGCCACGCTGCCCTTCACGCGCGGCATCGTGGGCTCGATGGACTACACGCCCTGCGCCTTCTCCGACTCGCAGCACCCACACATCACCACCAACGCCCATGAGCTCGCGTTGCCCGTGCTCTTCGAGTCGGGCCTGATGCACTGGGCCGACAAGCCCGAGAGTTATCTCGCGCAGCCCAAGGAGGTGCAAGACTTCATCTCGCGCATGCCCACCGCGTGGGACGAGACGAGGCTGCTCAGCGGCTATCCCGGCGAGAGCGTGGTGATGGCGCGACGCAAGGGTACCGCCTGGTATGTGGCCGGCATCAACGGCACCGACAAGTCCCTCACCGTCACCGTCGACTGGACGGCGCTCGGCAAGGCCAAGCGTCCGGCCCTGCTCTACGAGGACGGACGCGCGGAGCGGTCGTGGAAGATATCGCGCAAGACCACCAAGACCCTGCCCGCCAAGATGACCCTGCAGCCCCGCGGCGGCTTTGTGGCCGTGGTGGCCGACTGAGAGGGTGACGGGGCGAGTTTGGTAAAAGATTCAAGTTTCGGATTTAGGAAAAACGGGCTGAAAGCCCAGTAAGT
>DAIOEQ010000304.1:1895-2663 GCA_036746215.1 Prevotella sp. | reverse complement strand
GCCTTTTGCCGTTTTTCTTGACCTTCACTCACACGGAGGCAGCCCTCACGCGGCTCAAAGTTTCTGGAGTCATCTGGAGATAGCTGGCGATGTACACCAGCGGCGCGCGCAACACCACTTGCGGCATAATCTTGCAGAGACGCAGGTAGCGGTCCTGCGCCGACTCGAAACGCACCAAGTCGGCATGCACCTGACTGAAAATCAGGCTCTCCTCCAATATCTTGCGGTAAAGGATCTGTATGTTCACATTGTGCAACGCCACCTGCTCGAGCTTATGCTTGGGCAGCGCGTAGAGCAACGAGGGCTCCAAGGCCTCCACCTGCAACTTGGTGGGCTCCTCCTTGAAAAGGCTCTCAATACACATGATCATGCCACCTTCGGTGGCCAGGTGCTCCGTCACCTCCTTGTCTTTCTTGATGTAGAATTGGCGGATCAGCCCTTTCTCTATGTAATACAGGTCCTCGCAGATCTGTCCTTCCTTCAAGATGATCTCGCCCTTGGCACACTTGCGCGGCACGAGGATGCTCTCCAGGATGTCGAGCTCCTCATGGGTCATGGTGCTGTAGCGGCGGGCCAACTCACGGGCAATGTCCCTGGTTGAGTTCTGCAGTTCTTTCATTTTTCCTCCAGTTTTAGGTTCTTCGATTATTTGTTTAGTCAAGTTTCAGCACGGCCAGGAATGCCTTCTGCGGCACCTGCACGTTGCCAATCTGTTTCATGCGTTTCTTGCCTTTCTTCTGTTTCTCCAGCAGTTTGCGCTTACGGAAA
>DAIOEQ010000304.1:0-1885 GCA_036746215.1 Prevotella sp. | reverse complement strand
GTCACCGCCATAACACTTGGCCAGCACGTCCTTTCTGACCTGCTTCACGGTCTCGCGGGCAATGATCTTGGCACCGATGGCAGCCTGTATGGCAATGTCAAACTGCTGTCTGGGGATGAGCTCTTTCAGCTTCTCACACATGCGTCGCCCCATCGTGACGGCATTGCTCTCGTGGGTCAGCGTGGAGAGTGCGTCCACAGGTTCGCCGTTAAGCAGGATGTCGAGCTTGGCCAGTTTGGACGGCCGGTAACTGTCGATGTGGTAGTCAAACGACGCGTATCCCTTGGAGATGCTCTTCAGCTTGTCGTAGAAGTCAATGACGATCTCACCCAGCGGCATCATGAAATGGAGCTCCACGCGATTGCCCGACACATACTGCTGGCTGATGAGCTCACCGCGCTTGTCGAGGCAGAGGCGCATGATGGGGCCTATGAAATTGGTCGAGGTGATGATGGTGGCTCGAATGTAAGGCTCCTCGATGTGGTCGATGAGCGTCGACTCGGGCAGGCCGCTCGGGTTGTGCACCTCCTTGCAACCGCCCTGCTTGTCGTAGACCATGTAGGAGACGTTGGGCACGGTCGTGATCACGTCCATGTTGAACTCTCTGTCGAGGCGCTCCTGCACAATCTCCATGTGGAGCAAACCGAGGAAGCCGCAACGGAAGCCGAAGCCCAAGGCCTGCGAGCTCTCGGGCAGGAAGGTGAGCGAAGCGTCGTTGAGTTGCAACTTCTCAAGCGACGCCCTGAGGTTCTCATAATCGTTGGGGTCGATGGGATAGACACCGGCGAACACCATGGGCTTCACCTCCTGGAAGCCCTCGATGGCCTTGTCACATGGGTTCTCGACGTGGGTGATGGTGTCGCCCACCTTCACCTCGGTGGCCACCTTGATGCCGGAGATGACATAGCCCACCTCACCGGTGCACAACTCATCGCGCGGCTCGAGGTCCATCTTCAGCACGCCGACCTCATCCGCCGTGTACTCCATGTCGGTCTGCACAAACTTCACCTTGTCGCCACGCTTGATGGAACCATTGTCTATCTTGCAGAGGACGATGATGCCGCGGAAACTGTTGAATAGGGAATCGAAAATCAAGGCCTGCAGGGGCTTGGCGGGATCGCCCTTTGGCGAGGTGATGCGCTTGACCACAGCCTCGAGGATTTCGGGCACGCCCTCGCCCGTCTTGCCGCTGGCGCGGATGATGTCCTCGGGGTCACAGCCGAGCAGGTCCACGATCTCGTCCTCCACCTCGTCGGGCATGGCGTTGGGCATGTCAATCTTGTTGATGACGGGGATGATCTCAAGGTCCTGGTCGATGGCCATGTAGAGGTTGGATATGGTCTGGGCCTGCACGCCCTGCGTGGCGTCGACCACGAGCAGCGCGCCCTCGCAGGCGGCGATGGAGCGTGAGACCTCATAGCTGAAGTCGACGTGACCCGGCGTGTCGATAAGGTTGAGCAGATACTTGGTGCCGTCATGCTCATACTCCATCTGTATGGCGTGGCTCTTGATGGTGATGCCGCGCTCGCGCTCCAAGTCCATGTTGTCGAGCATCTGGTTCTCGGTAATCTTGATGGTCTTGGTGTATTCCAACATACGGTCGGCCAGCGTTGACTTACCGTGGTCTATATGGGCAATGATGCAGAAGTTCCTAATGTTCTCCATGAAATCAATTCTCTTTCGTGCAAAGTTAATAAAAAGAAATCACATAGAATGTTGGTTTTGCCTATTTTTTATTAACTTTGCAATGTGCCCGACGCGCGCGGCAAGCCCGGCAAAGGCCCCGACAGCCACGCGAGCCGGCCAAACCGTCACCCATTACACGCTCAAAGGAACCCATGAAAAAAACGATATCACCGCTCATCCTTTCCGTGGCGGGCCTCAT
>DAIOEQ010000303.1:0-2677 GCA_036746215.1 Prevotella sp. | reverse complement strand
CCTGTGGAATAGTGTTACTATCATTGTTAAGCACTGCAAAGGTACACAAAAATCGGCAAAAAGCCCGTAGCGGCCTTCATTTTTCCAGCACGGCTTGATTTTTCTTTTATTTTAACGCCAATCTCTTCACGTTATCAACGGAAAATCAGTACCTTTGCAAAATATACATCAACTCATCATTTAGAAGAAAATGGCAGAAGACAATTTCAAGAAGATTGTAAGTCACTGTAAGGAATACGGCTTCGTGTTCCCGAGTTCGGACATTTACCCCGATGGCCTGGCAGCCGTCTACGACTACGGGCCCAACGGCGTGGAACTGAAAAACAACATCAAGAAATACTGGTGGGACTCCATGGTCCTGCTCCACAATAACATCGTCGGCATCGACGCCGCCATCTTCATGAACCCCACCGTCTGGAAGGCCAGCGGACACGTGGACGCCTTCAACGATCCGCTCATCGACAACCGCGACTCGAAGAAACGCTATCGCGCCGACGTGCTCATCGAAGACCAGATAGCCAAGTATGAGGAGAAAATCGACAAGGAGGTGAAGAAGGCCGCCAAGCGTTTCGGCGACAGCTTCGACGAGGCAAAGTTCCGCGAGACCAACCCCCGCGTGCTCGAGCACCAGAAGAAGCGCGACGAGCTCCACGCGCGCTACACCGCAGCCATGCAGGGTCCCGACCTCGAGGCGCTGAAGCAGATCATCCTCGACGAGGAAATCGTGGACCCCATCAGCGGCACCAAGAACTGGACGGACGTACGCCAGTTCAACCTGATGTTCTCCACCGAGTTCGGATCGACAGCCGGAGCCACCAACAAGGTGTACCTGCGCCCGGAGACGGCACAGGGCATCTTCGTCAACTTCCTCAATGTGCAGAAGACCACACGACAGAAGTTGCCGTTCGGCATCGCGCAGATCGGAAAGGCCTTCCGCAACGAGATCGTCGCACGCCAGTTTGTGTTCCGCATGCGCGAGTTTGAGCAGATGGAGATGCAGTTCTTCTGCCAGCCTGGCACGGAGATGAAGTGGTTCGAATACTGGAAGAAGGCGCGCCTGGCATGGCACGAGGCCCTGGGCATGGGCGCCGAGAACTACCGCTACCACGACCACGAGAAGCTGGCCTTCTACGCCAACGCCGCCACCGACATCGAGTTCAAGATGCCGTTCGGCTTCAAGGAGGTGGAGGGCATACACAGCCGCACCAACTACGACCTCTCGCAGCACGAGAAGTTCTCGGGCACGAAGATGCGCTACTTCGACCCCGACACCAACGAGAGCTACGTGCCCTACGACGTGGAGACTTCCATCGGCGTGGATCGCATGTTCCTCAGCGTGATGTGTCACGCCTATAAGGAGGAGAAGCTCGACAACGGCACCTCACGCGTGGTGCTCAGCCTGCCGGAGCCCCTGGCACCCATCAAGTGCGCCGTGCTACCGCTGGTCAACAAGGACGGACTGCCCGAGAAGGCGCAGGAGATCGTGGACGCGCTGAAGTTCCACTTCACCACGCACATCGAGGCCAAGGACTCCATCGGCAAGCGCTATCGCCGACAGGACGCCATCGGTACGCCCTTCTGCGTCACCGTCGACGGCCAGACACTGGAGGACAACACCGTCACCCTGCGCTTCCGCGACTCCATGGAGCAGGAGCGCGTGCCCGTGGAGAAGCTCCGCGAGATTATCGAGGACCGCGTGAGCATCACCTCCGTGCTGAAGAAGCTCAACGAGGCCATCAAGAAGTTCTAATGCGCCACAACGGCCAAACCTTTTAACAGGCAGAATGAACATGAACAAGACAAGCTTGGCTGTGGCAAGCGGGAGGTGGGCCAAGGCCCTCGTGGCCCTGCCGCTCTTTCTCTTCGCCTTCCTGCTGCTGCCCGTCTCGTGCTCCGAGGAGTCGGACGAGGTGGAGGAGTTCCCCCATTGGGAGAAGACCAACACCGACTACTGGAACAACCTCTACGCCGAGACCACGCAACGCATAGCGGCGGGCGACACCGACTGGAAAATCCTGAAGAAGTGGAGCCTGCCCGACACCTTGCACACGGCCAACACACAGTACATCATCGTGCACGTGCTCAATGAGGGTACGGGCTCGGGCTCGCCGCTCTACACCGACTCGGTGCGGGTGCACTACACAGGGCACCTGCTGCCCTCCACGTCCTATGAGAACGGCTACCAGTTTGACACCTCTTTCAAGAACGGCGCGACGGCTGAGACATCGGCGCCCGCGCAGTTCCTCGTCAGCCAGCTCACCGACGGCTTCGCCACTGCCGTGCAGCACATGCACATCGGCGACAAGTGGGAGGTCTACGTGCCCTCCGACTTAGGCTACGGCGACACAGGCAATGGGTCGGCCATCCCCGGCCACTCCGTGCTCGTCTTCGACATCCAACTGGTGTCCTACTATCGGGCAGGAACGGACGTCCCCGACTTCCAGGCCAAGCCTTGGCGCTTCGAGTAAACACGCAAGCGCACGCACCACATTAGGGAAGGCTCGGATTTAACCCAAGCCTCACAAAGATTCTAATATGGGAACATTGGCACAGACATTGTGTTTCATTCTATCTGTTTTCCCGGTGAATGCTAACGAGGACAGAAGAACAAACAATGTGTAAATATAAAGACACAAATTTGGGAATCAAGAAGCTGGACTTCAATGTCAAGCGTGGT
>DAIOEQ010000302.1:0-2685 GCA_036746215.1 Prevotella sp. | reverse complement strand
TTGGCAAACTAAAAGCCCTACACCTGCGCACCTCACAACCACCTTATTGTAACATGTAACATGTAACATTGTAACAATGTAACCCTCCACCCCCACGCAGGACCCTCTCAACAGGGGAGCAACAAGTTGTCGATAAACGCGTTGATGTTTTTTAACGCTAAATCCTTGGCTGTTTAACAGTATTTCACACCTTGACAAGCCCCGTTTTTTGGAGATGCCGACAGATTGTCGTATCTTTGCAGTGTCAATAAAACCAAGCTGCATAAGCCTCGTATGAGACCACCAATCGCCCGTAGCCACCCCTCCACAGCCCCAGGATGAGCCCGGCAAACGTTGACACATATTAAACGAAACAAGAAACCACACTTCAAACGCCAACCCGCTCCCTGCAGCCCACCGGCAGGCCAAACCCCAAAAACTCGCCAACACCACAAAATTATGCCGCAAAAGTTTGGAGCGAATGGATTAAAACCGTATATTTGCAACATCAACAAAACCACAAAAACAAGCCAACGCCCATGATCTACGTCGACATCGAAACAACAGGCCCCAGGCCACTCCCCTTCTACCTGGCCATGGAGGAACACGTGGCACGCCACGTCTACCAAGGCGAGGACTGCTTCTTCATGTGGCAAGTGGCGCCAACCGTCATCTTCGGGCGCAACCAAGTCATCGACGACGAGGTCAACATCGACTACTGCAAGGCACACGGCATCCAGTTCTACCGGCGCAAGAGCGGAGGAGGATGCGTCTACGCCGACATGGGCAACGTCATGCTATCCTACATCACCGGAGAGGAAAGCGTCGGCGACTGCTTCGCCCGCTACATGAGCCTCCTCACCAGCGCCCTCCGCGCCATCGGCATACCCGCCCAGCGCAACGACCACAACGACATCATGCTCCAGGGACAGAAAATATCGGGCAACGCCATACTCCACCTCCCCGACCGCGTCATAGCCCACGGCACACTCCTCTACGACACCGACATGGACCACATGACACACGCCATCACCCCCAGCCAGCAGAAGCTCCAACGCAACGGCGTCAAGAGCGTGCGCCAGCGCATCACGCTGCTCAAGGACTTCACGCCCCTCACGCTCGGCGAGGTGAAAGCCAAGCTGCGCGCCACCATCTGCTCCTCCACCCTCACCCTCGGACCGGCGGACCTGGCGGCCATCGGGGACATCGAGAAGGAATACCTCGACCCCGACTTCATCTACGGCAAGCGCACCTGACCGAGGGCAGCCTATCCCACAAAAGACTATCCCACAAAAGACTAACACTAAACATAACACCTATGAACAAACGAACCTGCCTTTACGACCGCCATGTCGAGCTCGGAGCCCTCATGCAGCCCTTCGGAGGCTTTGACATGCCCATACAATACTCCTCCATCATCGACGAGCACAACGCCGTCCGCCACCATTGCGGCGTCTTCGACGTCTCACACATGGGCGAGGTCTTCGTCACGGGCGACAGCGCCGAGCGCTTCGTCAACCACATCTTCACGGGCGACATCACCGGAGCCCCCGTCGGCAAGATATTCTACGGCATGATGTGCTATCCCGACGGCGGGACGGTCGACGACCTGCTGGTCTACAAGATGGGCCCGCAGCGCTTCTTCCTCGTCATCAACGCAGCCAACATCGACAAGGACATGGAGTGGATCAACGCCTGCGCCGAAGGCTTCGACGTGCGCATCGACGCCTGCTCCGACCGCTACGGACAGCTGGCCGTGCAAGGACCCGAGGCCGAGGCCGTCATGGAGGAAGCGCTCAGCATACCCTGCAAGGAACTGGCCTTCTACACGGCCAAGACCATCGAGGCCGACGGAGAGGAGGTCATCGTCAGCCGCACGGGATACACGGGCGAGGACGGCTTTGAGATCTACGGCAGCCACGGATACATCGTCAGCCAGTGGGACAAGCTCATGGCCAGCCACCGTTGCAAGCCCTGCGGACTGGGCTGCCGCGACACGCTGCGCTTCGAGGTGGGCCTGCCCCTCTATGGCGACGAGCTCTCCCAAGACATATCGCCCATCATGGCGGGCCTGGGCATGTTCTGCAAGCTCGACAAGCCCGAGTTCATCGGGCGCGAGGCCTTGCTCAAGCAAAAGGCCGAGGGCGTGGCGCGCCGCCTCCGCGGCATCGAGCTCGACGACCGTGCCGTGCCGCGCCATGGCTACAAGGTGCTCCGCGACGGGCGCGAGGTAGGAGAGGTCACCACAGGCTACCGTCTCATCTCCGTGGAGAAGAGCTGCGCCGTGGCGCTCGTCGACGCCTCCCTGAAGCTCGGCGACCGCGTGGAGGTGCAGATACGCAAGAAGACCTTCCCCGGCACCATCGTCAAGAAAAAGTTCTACGACAAGCATTACCACAAATAGCCTTGCCGCCCCGTCCGGGGAAGGCAAGCGCCGGCAGACATTCACACAACAACAATAACCATCAATCACAAAAAAAACGATCATGACCTATTTTAGCGAGACCCACGAGTATGTTCGTGTAGAAGGAGAATTCGGATATGTCGGCATCACCGACTACGCACAAAAGCAACTCGGCAACATTGTCTACGTGGACATGCCCGACGTCGACGACGACCTGACAGCCGGAGACGTGTTCGGAGCCGTCGAGAGCGTCAAGGCCGCCAGCGACCTGCTGGCACCCGTCAGCGGGACGGTGGTAGAGG
>DAIOEQ010000301.1:0-2689 GCA_036746215.1 Prevotella sp. | reverse complement strand
CGTGTCGCGCGTTGTGTTGGAATACTCGTGCGGTCGCATTTCCACCTTCACTACATCCTTCTTCAGCAAAGCCGAAAGGATGGTCTTGGATATGCGCTCGTCGGCCATTATGTACTTGAACACGGAGTCGTAAATCGGATTGGCAACATGTAGTATCATAAGCGTGCGGATGTTTTCGTTTTACTTTATAGTTGCAAACTTACACAAATTTAATGAATAAAGGCATATGAAATACAATATTTTTATGTCATATGCTTTAGGTGGGGGGCTATAAATTACCACCTTTAGGCTATTTTTCACTTTCGCATTTTACTTTTCTCGTTTCGCAAGGTCTTTATTATGTAGCGCGTCGGAAAAGACGTCGGGAAAACAATACCGCAAACATGGACAACAACATAGACGACAAACGAATCATCGAGGAAATGCGCCTGTCGGCGAGCGACGGCCTGCGCCTTCTGATGGCCAAATACCGTGAACCCGTGTATTGGCACATCCGACGGTTGGTGGTGTCGCACGACGACGCGCAGGATGCCACACAAGAGACATTCGTGAGGATTTATCGCTCCATCGCGCAGTTCAAAAGCGACAAGTCGTTTCGCAGCTGGATATTTCGCATTGCCACCAACGAGGCGCTGAGGCTCATCGGGGCACGGCAACAAGGCGAGGTGTCGCTCGACGAGGACGCGTCGCGGGCAGGCCTCATCGAGGCAAGTCCCTATGTCGACTACAGCGATCTCGAGGCCGTGAGCCTACAGAAAGCCATCCTCAGACTGCCCACGAAGCAACAACTGGCGTTCAACCTGCGCTACTATGATGAGCTCAGCTATGAAGAGATAGCCGAGACCATCGGGTCCACAACATCCGCGGCGAAGATGAACTACCACATCGCCAAGGAGAAAATCATAAGACACCTGAACTCCAACGACTAAAACGGAAACACAACATGGAAAAAGATTTTGACTTCAAGAATATCGGCAAACGGATGCCCTACCAAGTGCCCGCCCAGTTCTTCGACGACATGGAGACAAATGTGCTTGAGATTGTCGGCAAGGAAATCGCCGCAAACAACACGACCGCGCGACAAGATGCGCCAGCGAGACCGCAAACACGCAAGAGAACGCTTATCTTATGTTTGCTTTCAGCGGCTGCCGCCATCACCTTGCTGTTGGTCGTGGGCTTGGGTCACACCCACCCGGAGACGCCCACACTCAATGACGTAGACAAGGCCTTCAGCCAACTGTCAACTGCCGATCAGCAATACATGCTAAGCGTGTACCAAAACGACGAATTCATTAACTATTAAAACCTGAATAACATGACAAAGATTATCCGCATCTTCATGATGGTCGTCATCCTGACGCTGTCATGCGCAACCGCCAACGCACAGACCACCCAGAGACAACGCCTCTCGCGCGAGCAACTGGCTGAAGTGCAGGCCAAGCACATCGCCCACCAGCTGGCTTTCAGCGACGACGTCACCGCCAAGTTTGTCGAGACCTATGGCAAGTGCCAGAAAGAAATATGGACTTTGGCACCGAAAAACAAGAAAAAGAAGAAGACCAGCATGACCGACAAGGAAACCGAAGATGTCATCAAGGCACGTTTCGAAAACAGCGAGAAGCTCCTCAACATCCGCAAGAAATACTACAAGGAGTATTCCAAGTTTCTGACGCAGACGCAAATCGAGCGCGTGTATGAGTTGGAGCGCCAGATGATGAACCGAATGGCGAAGCGCGGCGCAGGAAAAAGACCCGCGAGAATGAAAGCAAAGCAGAATTAGAACATCCATATCACCCGTGGCGGAGGCCGGAGACCTCCGCTACGGATGAGTTATGATTAATTTTGACTACATATGAGGCATTTGTTTACTTTAATTCTTCTTACATTATCCATGTCGCTTGCCGCCACAGACTACACCTACGAGACTGGCAACTACATGCGTACCACATTGCCCTACCGCAAGGCCACATTCGGCAACGGCACGTCTACCCCTATCCTCGTCATCTACCTGCACGGAGGGTCGAGCAAGGGCAACGACAACGAGAAGCCCATCGCCGAACCAGGCACCGACTCCATCGCCAACTATTTGAATGGGCACGGAATCGACGCCATTTTCCTTGTGCCCCAATGTCCGCAGGACAAGTCGTGGGGAGGCACGATGAACGCTGTGTTGAAGGGACTGATTGACCAATATGTCAATGCCGGGGCAGTTGATGCCGACCGCGTGTATCTTCTTGGCGGCTCTATGGGAGGCACAGGTTCGTTGAGCATGCTGTCCGCATATCCCGAACTGTTCGCCGCAGCGATGCCCGTTGCCGCCGACCCGTCGCGCAGCGACGCGAAGAAAGTGGCTCAGGTGCCCCTATACACCGTCATGGGAACGGCCGACGAGATAATGAGCGTAGGCAATATGCAGACATTCACACAGGAGTTGGCTGAGAATGGCGGTGAGTTCATGTTTGATATAGAGGAAGGATGGACACACGAAATGACGTGCATACAGAGCTACACAACGCAACGCCTTGACTGGGTGTTCTCGCACAGGCGCGGCAAAGACGTCAACGCTATTGAAAATGTGGTTGGCAACAACGATGTCAAAACACGATACTATACTATTGACGGTATAGAGATTGCAAAACCTTTAATTGGACAGCCTACTATTTTCAGACAAGGCGGAAAAACATTCAAG
>DAIOEQ010000300.1:2028-2692 GCA_036746215.1 Prevotella sp. | reverse complement strand
GGACAGGCGCCAACACATTTGCCCCCCCTAACGGCAATCACGCCTGCCAAGCATATGCACAAGGCCTTCCAACGATGACAGCACATTCTCTCCATCAGCCCTCTCCTCATGACAATCCCCAAGCAGAAGAAGGGCCAAAGCTGAAACATGTGATCTGTGCTGAGCGTTGTGCCCACATCCGTCCGGTGAAACGCAAGGTGCAACGCCATCAGCAACACCTGGACCACGCACATTCCCAAATACAAGCTACGTCTCGACGCCCTTATGAGCGAGAGAAAGACACAGAACATGAACAACACATACAAGAACCAATAGCCCCACTTGGCCTCATGCACAAAGAAACCCAAGAACGGCATCTGCTTATAGAGCCCCCACGCAAAGCCGAACACGAAGAAGGGTATCAACATCTTGGCCCGCTTGGCCAGCCGAAAGGTCTGCACATTCGTCACATAGCCGCTCAAGGCCATAAACAACGGCATATGGAATATCGACAAGATGGGCGAATAGAAAGACACCTTTCCGCCAACCTCCCAAAGCCCAATAGTGTGTCCCATCACCACCAGCACAATGGCAAAAGCCTTGAGGGCGTCAACGTAAAATATACGGGATGAATTAGACATATGGATTTACTATATTATGGTATGCACACGCCAAGACCATACGA
>DAIOEQ010000300.1:0-2018 GCA_036746215.1 Prevotella sp. | reverse complement strand
GGGAAGGCCACCTGGGCGAAGCGGAGGACATAGTTCTGGAGCAACACGGGATAAGAGATGAGACCCTCAGCATACATGAAGCGAAAAACCTTCATGTGCTCGCGGAAATAACGCATGCCGCCACGGCGGGCAAACTGGTCGGCACCAGACCGCACGTTGACCACCACATCCTCGATGTTGCGTATCTTCACGTGGTTCTTCATCATCCGCGCCCAGAGGTAGAAATCCTCCTGGCGGAAACGACCGCTGTAGTTGCCGGCGGCCATGAGGTCGGCCTTGCGGATGATGACCGTCACGTGGTTCACGCCGCAGCGCGTCCGCATCATCCGGTAGACGCCGGCGTTGTCGAGTGGCAGGATGCGGCTGTCGACCACGTTCTCCGGGTCGCCCACAAACTCGGTGATCATGCCGCCCACCATGCCCACCTCGGGATCGTCGCGGAAGACACGCATCTGCTTCTCGAAACGGTCGGGCAGGCAGATGTCATCGGAGTCCATGCGGGCGATGTAGTCGTAGCGACAGTTCTCGCAGGCCACGCGCAACGCTTCGCCCAGTCCGCGGTTCACGGCCTGGGGCAGGAAGCGCAACGTCGGATATTCCCTCTCCAACTCCCTGACCACCGCGAGCAACGTCTCGGGCAACGGCCCGTCGCCCACCATCACCACCTCCGACGGCGGCAACGTCTGCCGATAGGTACTGTCGATGGCCGTCCGCAGACATCCCGGCTCATCATTCTTGTAGATGGACATGGCCACGCTGAAGCGCAAGTCGTCCGTCTTAGTGTTCTCTGACATAGTGAGGTATATAACTTCTATTTGGTTACACCTTCGCTCCCCACAATCAGATGGGAAGCCAAGGCAGTCTCGTCATTGATCACTTTCACATCCGAATCGTTAATGTGCCATAAGCGAAGGGCATTGCGCATCTTGTTTTTCAGCGCATCCATCAGCGGAGGTAGCCAAGATATCGGATGACCATGAATCACCAACACAAAAGAATAATGAGCCCTATGCAAGTCTACCTTGCCAATATTATGTGGCAACTCCTCTTCGGAATGTCTCAATCTCACTGCATTATAGAAGGTCAAAGAATGGACAAATTTATCTGCGATATCTTCGACATATTCCTCAAACTTCTCTGCATTTTGTTGTCTGGGCGAAGAACTCTTTGCCTCGACAAATACCATCTTTTCATTCCTCCAAACAACACATTCAGTCGCTTTCAATTGAACCTTTGACAATAGTGCAGACTTCTCTATGCGATATACATCCTCTTCTGGAAAGGAAAACGTCATGTGTGACTCTTCAAATGTCACCATATCAGAGCATTATTTCCTGTTTGTAGATATTGATAGCCTCCGCCACTATCGGGTTGTCGGGCATGCCTTCCTACAAATCATCTATCTTCACAGCGCCCTCATCAAAGGACAAAACAGGTATCGACATCTGGTGCTGATGAGCAAGCACATAGAGGCTCTTGATGACGAAATAGGAATGCGACGACATGAAAATCTGAAGTCCCGCCTTCGCCAACAACACCAATATCCGCATAAACTGGCATACCAAGGCCGGATGGAGGTTGGCCTCCGCCTCATCAATGATGACCACAGAGTCACGAGTCAGATAATGATTGCCCAACAAGAGATCGAGGATGGAGAGGCGTTTGATGCCCTCAGAGGTGAGGGTAACCTCTATGACACGGCGATTCAAGTCACGGAAAATCCATTCCTTTCGCATTTCGTCATACTCCAGCCGTCCGCCAATTGCCTCGTTCAACGACTTACGCGCATCAGAGAATTCCTTGAAGTTGCGACCCCTCTGAGTCTTGCTCAATGCACGCGCCAAGTCAACATAGGTCTTGTCGAAGCCAAACGACTTGTCTACCTCGAACGACCGCAATATGACCTCTTGTATTGACAAAATTTCTTTAGCCGGTATGAAAACGCTGTTCACATCGGTCGGTAGGAAGGTCGACTGCACATTTTGTATCTGCGAAGTTGTCTTGTTGCCAAATGAATA
>DAIOEQ010000299.1:0-2694 GCA_036746215.1 Prevotella sp. | reverse complement strand
AGCATTGAGCACTATTACCTGAAGCCGGTGGGCAATGTCGACGCCTCCTTGTGGAAAACGTTTTGCCATGACAAGCTGCGCCTGTCGCTGGAGTCGACCCTGTGGGCGAAGGGCCGCCGGAGAAGGACCGACGGCAGCGACGTCACGGCTTATTACCACAACCGGACCAAGCCCACGTCGTTTCTCCTTGGGGTGACCTGGAATTTCTCCGGGGGAAAGAAAGTGCGCCAGCGCATGGAGGCCGAGAGCACACAGCAATACCATAAGATAGAGGAGAAAAAATGAGAAACGGGCCCCTCTTGGCGACAAAAAGACGTGGAAAGGGGCCTCGGAAAGGCATAAAAAGTAACGAATACCACGAAGATGGTATGCAATATGACATATTTTAGCGATTGTGGGTGTCAAAAAGTCGTCGTACCTTTGCAACCGTGAACAGTTAATATCAATAAATGTATTAAACCAACCCACCGCCGACCTCTCATCAGGGTCCACGGCGGCTTAAAACAAAGAAAGGGAAAAACAATGAGTAACGAAAAGAAACTCCACTTCGAGACACTGCAACTTCATGTAGGACAAGAGCAAGCCGATCCGGCTACCGACGCTCGCGCCGTACCCATATACCAGACCACCTCTTACGTGTTCCACAACGCGCAGCACGCCAGTGACCGTTTCCACCTGAAGGACGCCGGCAACATCTACGGCCGCCTGACCAACTCAACGCAAGGCGTCTTTGAGGATCGCGTGGCAGCCCTCGAGGGCGGCGTGGGCGGACTGGCCGTCGCCTCTGGCGCGGCTGCCGTGACCTACGCCATCACCAACCTGGCCTATGCCGGCGACCACGTGGTGGCCACGGAGACCATCTATGGCGGCACCTACAACCTGCTGAAGCACACCTTATCCAAATATGGCATCGACTCCACCTTCGTCGACCCCGACGACTACGATGCCCTGGAGGCGGCCATCAAGCCCAACACCAAGCTCGTGTTCATCGAGACGCTGGCCAACCCCAACTCCAACATCTCCGACATTGAGCGCACAGCCGAGATAGCCCACCGCCACGGCATCCCCGTGGTCATCGACAACACCTTCGGCACGCCATACCTCATCCGTCCGCTGGAGCACGGGGCCGACATCGTGGTCCACTCCGCCACCAAGTTCATCGGCGGACACGGCTCAAGCCTGGGTGGCGTGATCGTGGACGGCGGCAAGTTCGACTACTTCCAGAACGACAAGTTCCCAGGCTTCACGCAGCCCGACGCGTCCTACTACGGACTGGTCTTCGGCAAACTGCCCGCCCCGTTCGTGACGCGTGTGCGTGCCTTGTTGCTGCGTGACGAGGGCGCCTGCATCTCACCGTTCAACGCCTGGATATTGCTCCAGGGCCTTGAGACGCTGAGCCTGCGCGTTGAGCGCCACGTCTTCAACACGCTGAAGGTCATCGACTACCTCAAGACGCAACCCCTGGTGAAGAAGATCAACCACCCGTCGCTGCCCGACCATCCCAACCACGAGCTCTACAAGCGCTACTTCCCCAATGGCGCCGGTTCCATCTTCACCTTTGAGATAGAGGGCGGACAGCAGAAGGCATGGGACTTCATCGACCACCTGAAGATCTTCTCCGACTTGGCCAACGTGGCCGACGTGAAGTCGCTCGTCGTGCACCCGAAGAGCACCACCCACTCTGAGTTGAGCGAGGAGGAGGCCACCGAGCAGGGCATCTACGACGGCACCATCCGCCTGAGCATAGGCACAGAGCACTACCAGGACCTCATCGACGACCTCGACCAGGCGTTCAAGGCCGTGAAGTGAGCGACCCGGTAAGCACACAAGCAAACACACAAACACACAAACACAAAAAAACATGCGCCGCACCCCGCTTCCCGCGGGGCGCGGACAACAAGCCCTGCCGCCCCCATGGTGGCCCGGCGCAAAACAACGACGACTATGATTTACAAGAAGATTACAGACCTCATCGGCCACACTCCGCTGGTCGAACTCAATAAGTATTCTGCCCTCCGCGGCCTCGACACACCTGTCATTGCCAAGGTGGAGTTTTTCAACCCTGGTGGCAGCGTGAAGGATCGCATCGGCCTGGCCATGATTGAGGATGCCGAGAAGAGGGGCGTCTTGAAGCCGGGCGCGACCATCATCGAGCCCACCAGCGGCAACACGGGTGTCGGCCTGGCTCTCGTCTCCGCCGTGAAGGGTTATAAGCTCATCCTGACCATGCCCGAGACCATGAGCGTGGAGCGCCGCAACCTTGTGAAGGCCTATGGCGCCGAGGTGAGGCTCACGCCCGGCAAGGATGGCATGCCCGGAGCCATCAAGGCCGCCGAGGCCCTGCGCGACAGCATCCCCGGTGCCGTCATCCTCGAGCAGTTTGAGAACCCGGCCAACCCGCGCAAGCACTATGAGACCACAGGCGCCGAGATCTGGAAGGACACCGACGGCAAGGTCGACATCTTCGTGGCTGGCGTGGGAACGGGCGGCACCGTGTCGGGCATCGGCAAGTATCTCAAGGAGCAAAACCCCAACGTGAAGGTCGTGGCCGTGGAGCCCGCCTCATCGCCCGTGCTCAATGGTGGCAAGTCGGGTCCCCACAAGATCCAGGGCATCGGCGCCGGCTTCGTGCCCAAGACCTATGACGCTGACGTGGTGGACGAGGTCATCGACGTGCAGAACGACGACGCCATC
>DAIOEQ010000298.1:0-2732 GCA_036746215.1 Prevotella sp. | reverse complement strand
TTCACGTCATGCAAGTCCAACCCGTGTCGCTCATCACTCCAAGCGAAAAGCGACCGATATGAAAAAGGCATGTCACGCGTCGCAGCGTGGCATGCCTTTTTATTTTTGGATTATTGTAGTCTTCTTAACATCATTTGATGGTTAAACGTTCATCTCACCCCCGCAAGGCTCTCGCCTGTCTCACGAGCATTCCCTTACGCGTCGATGTTGGCGTAAGCAGCGTTCTCCTCGATAAACTCACGGCGCGGTTCCACGTCGTCACCCATGAGCATGGAGAAGATTTCGTCGGCCTCCGCCGCATTCTCGATGGTCACACGCTTCAGCAGTCGCGTCTTGGGATCCATGGTTGTCTCCCACAGCTGCTCGGGGTTCATCTCTCCCAGACCTTTGTATCGCTGCGTGTGGATGCGCTTTCCGTCTTCCACGCCCTCACCATACTTGTCGAGGAACACCTGGCGTTGCTGGTCGTTGTAGCAATACTCGCTCACCTTCTTGCTGCCCTGGTGGAACTCACACTTATAGAGGGGTGGAGTGGCGATATAGAGATGTCCGTCCTCGATGACTTTCGGCATGAAGCGATAGAAGAGCGTCATGATGAGCGTGTCGATGTGAGAACCATCGACATCGGCATCGGTCATGATGATAATCTTGTCGTAGCGCAACTTGTCGATGTTGGCCTCGCGGTCGTCTTCGCCCTCAACGCCGAAACGCACGCCGATGGACTGAATGATGTTCATGACCGACTCGGCCTCGAACACGCGGTGCCATTGCACCTTTTCGACGTTCAATATCTTGCCTCGCAACGGCAGGATGGCCTGCGTGTAGCGGTCACGGCCCTGCTTGGCCGAGCCACCAGCCGAGTCACCCTCGACGAGGAATATCTCACATTGCTTGGGATCCTTGTTGGAGCAGTCTGCCAACTTACCTGGCAGTCCGCCGCCGCTCATCACGCTCTTGCGCTGCACACTCTCGCGCGCCTTGCGGGCCGCAATGCGTGCCGTGGCGGCCAAGATGACCTTCTCGCAGATTTTCTTCGCCTCGTCGGGATGTTCCTCAAGGTAATCGGTGAGCGCCTCGCCTACGGCTTGCTGCACGGCACCCACCACCTCGCTGTTACCCAGCTTGGTCTTGGTCTGTCCCTCAAACTGAGGTTCGGCCACCTTGATGGAAATGACCGCCGTGAGCCCCTCACGGAAGTCCTCGCCTGCCACCTCAATCTTGGCCTTCTCGATCTGCTTGGAGATTTGCGGGTCGTTGTCGGCGTAGTTTTTCAGCGTGCGCGTCAGCGCCATGCGGAATCCCGTCACGTGTGTTCCGCCCTCAATGGTATTGATGTTGTTGACGTAGGAATGGAGGTTCTCCGAGTAGTCGGTGTTATACATGATAGCCACCTCGATAGGCACGCCCTGCTTTTCCGTCTTCAAGTAGATGACGTCATCGAAGAGATGCGTGCGGTGGCGGTCGATGTAGCGCACAAATTCCTTCAGTCCGTCCTTGGCGTGGAAGACCTGCGTGCGCGTCTTTCCGTCATCGTCGGGTCGCATGTCGGTGAGCGTGATGCGGATGCCGGCGTTGAGATAAGCCAGCTCCCGCATGCGACGCGCCACGACATCCCACTGGAATGTCGTCGTGGTGAAGATTGTGGGGTCAGGCCAGAACTGCTGGCGCGTGCCGCGCTTGGTGGTCTCGCCGATGACCTTCACGGGGTAAAGGGGCTTGCCCTTCTCATACTCTTGCTGGTAGATGTGCCCGTCGCGGTAGACCTGTGAGAGCATGTGTGTGGAGAGGGCGTTGACGCAACTCACACCCACGCCATGCAAACCGCCCGATACCTTGTAGGAGTTCTTGTCGAACTTGCCGCCGGCGTGGAGCACGGTCATCACGACCTCGAGGGCGCTCTTGTGCAGTTTCTTGTGCTCATCGACGGGAATGCCACGTCCGTTGTCTTCCACAGTGCAGCTGCCGTCGGTGTTGATGGTCACCTCGATGTCGGTGCAATAGCCCGCCATGGCCTCGTCGATACAGTTGTCCACGGTCTCGTTGATGAGGTGGTGGAGTCCCTTTTCCGACACGTCGCCGATGTACATGGCCGGTCGCTTGCGAACGGCCTCAAGGCCCTCAAGCACCTGGATGTTGGAGGCTGAGTAATTATCTTCGGGGTTGTGAATTTCTGCCATTTTAATTCATATAGTTTATTGTTGCAAAGATACTAAAAAATGCGCAAACCATAAAACTTTTGCGGCGAATAAATGTGGGTTTTTGAGAAGTAAGAAGGCTCCTCCCGGAAGGTCCGTGCGACAAAACAACGAAAGGTCGCATCCCGCTAAAGGATACGACCTCGTATGTCTATAAAGCTATGACCCGTCTGATTAGCCGAGCTTCTTGATATGCAAAGCGAGGCTTGACTTCAAGTTGGCAGCCTTGTTCTTGTGGATAAGGTTGGTCTTGGCCAGCTTGTCGAGCATCTTCTGCACGGCAGGATACATCTTGACAGCCTCTTCCTTATCGGTCGTGGCGCGAAGCTTGCGCACTGCGTTGCGCATGGTCTTTGCATAATATTTGTTGTGAAGCGTGCGGACCTTGGTCTGACGAATTCTCTTGATTGATGATTTGTGATTTGCCATCTTTATCTTTTATCTTTTCTTGTTTTTACCTTTAGGAGTAGTCCCTAGCAGAATCGAACTGCTCTTTAGAGAATGAAAATCTCTCGTCCTAACCGATAGACGAAGGGA
>DAIOEQ010000297.1:0-2733 GCA_036746215.1 Prevotella sp. | reverse complement strand
GTTCGGTAGACCAGTTGCTCGGCGTCCCAGAGCCCTGAGAAGTTGAACATGTCGAGCAGTTGGTAGCGGTAGTACTCCTCCTTCAGGTCGGGCAGGGCCTCCACGCTTTGCTCCGTGGCTTGCTGCTGGTGGGAGATGTAGTCGGTGACCCGCTGGTCGTTGATGATGTTGGCGGGGCTGATGGGCGAAGCCAGCACCAGGCCGTCCAGGCTCTTGCAGCGGCTCAGCGCCACGTAGACCTGTCCTGGCGCAAACGACTGTGCGGCGTCGATGATGGCGTGCTCGAACGTCAGGCCCTGGCTCTTGTGGATGGTGATGGCCCATGCCAGTCGCAGCGGATATTGCTTGAAGGTGCCGAGCACCTCCGAGTCGATGGTCTTTGTCTGGTCGTTGATGACATACTTGGTGTTTTCCCATGCGTCGCGCTCCACCTTGATGGCGCTGTCGTCGCCCGGGCATTTCACCTCGATGCCATCGCTGCCGATCTTGACCACGTGGCCGATGCGGCCGTTGTAGTAGCGGTGGGCGCCCGAAGCGTCGTTCTTCACAAACATCACCTGCGCGCCTTCCTTCAGCACCAGTTGCGCCTCCACGGGATAGTTGTTCTCGGGAAAGTCGCCGCTCACCTCAGCGTCGAAGGTGAACCGCTGGCCCGGCAACTTGAGGAGGGCGTTCTCGTTGTAGCTGTCGGCCAATCGGTTGTGGGTGGTGAGGCGGATGTAGCCGTCCTCGGCCTTGGGGATGAACAAGGGCTTATGGCGCGTGTTGAGCCTGGCGATGTCGTCAGCCGTGGGGTGCCCGTCGCGGATGTGGTTGAGGATGGAGATGAACGCGTCGTCCTGCTGACGGAAGACGTGCGCCAGCTGTATGGTGACATAGCTGACCTGTTGCAATGCCTTGGAGCCGAAGAAGTAAGGCGTGTCGTAGTAGGTGCCCAAGATTTGCTCGTCCTTGGGCGTCACCACGGGAGTGAGTTGTTGCAGGTCGCCGATCATGAGCAGTTGCACACCGCCAAAAGGCTTGGTGTGGTCGCGGTAGCGGCGCAACACGAAGTCGATGGCGTCGAGCAGGTCACTGCGCACCATCGATATCTCGTCGATGACCAGCATGTCAAGCGTGCGGATGATGCGGCGCTTCTCCTTGCGAAAGTCATAACGGTCGCGGATGGTCGTGCCAGGCACGTAGGGTGTGAGGGGCAGTTGGAAGAACGAGTGGATGGTCACCCCGTTGGCGTTGACGGCGGCCACGCCCGTTGGCGCCACCACAATCATGCGCTTGGAGGAGTGCTCCTTCACGGCCTTGAGAAAGGTGGTCTTTCCCGTCCCGGCCTTACCCGTCAGGAAGATGCTGGTCCCTGTGTGCTCCACAAAGTCCCAAGCCAGTCGCAGTTCGTTGTTCTGTTGCATGACGCAAAAATACGATTTTTATTTTTATAAACAGGAAGGATAAAGCGATTTATTTCCTATTTTTGCAACATGAAGTTGCGCGTCCGTCTCCAATTCTATCCATTCCTGCGCTTGGTCGTGGCGCTGATGGCCGGCATTGTGGTTGCCGACCAGCTTGGCGAGCATGTCGCCGTGACCAGCTGGCTATGGCATGCGGCGGCCTCCTTGGCCGTGGCGCTGGCTGTCTCCCGGTTGCGCACGGAGCGACGGATATGGGTTGAAGGCCTGTTCCTGATGCTCACCACCTTTTTCTTAGGTGCCGTCCTGGTGAGCCTGGCCCACGACAGGCTTCGCGTGACGTTGTCGGCGGCGCCCGTCGACTATGGAGCCGTGGTGTCGTCGGAGCCGCAAGTCAAGGGCAAGACCGTACGCATGGACCTGCTCGTCACGCAGGTGGAGGACCATCCGTTGTCACGTCCGGTCAGCGTCAGGGCTTCGCTCTTGCGCGACACCCTGTCAGGACGTTGGCGCCAACTGCATGTGGGAAGTGGGCTTCGCGCTTATTCGACACTTGAGCCCATACAGGCCATGGACCATCGCGCCCGTTTCGACTATGCCCGGTGGGCCCAGGTGCATGGCTATCAAGCCCAAACCTTCGTCTATTATCGTGACTGGGACCCCATCGTCCCCGATCTCTCCGTGCTCTCCACCCTGCAACGCGCCCGTCTGCGGATGTTAGTCTTCCGCCAACGCTTGCTCCAGCGCTACCATGCCCTCGGCCTCGACGAACAGCAATATGCTGTCGTCGCTGCCATGACACTGGGCGACAAGAGCGCCTTGAGCCAATCCACCAAGGACAGTTATGCCATCAGTGGCGCCAGCCATGTGCTGGCCTTGTCGGGCCTTCACTTAGGCATCGTCTACGCCATCTTGACATTCCTCCTTGGAGGGCGAAAACGGAGGTCGTGGGGCGGACAGGCGTTGGTCTTGTGTGCCGTGTGGAGCTACGCGTTGCTGGTGGGGCTGCCGGCCAGCGTGGTGCGCTCGGCCACCATGCTGACCGTCTACTCCTGTTGTGTGTTGTTGCGTCGCGAACATGCGTCGGTCAATGTGCTTTCACTGGCCGCCCTGGTCATGCTTGTCGCCAATCCTCTTTCGCTGTGGGACGTGGGCTTCCAGTTGTCGTTCTTGGCTGTATTGGGCATCATGGTCTATCAGCCGCGTCTCTTCCGCCTGTGGCACCCAACATGGAAGCCTTTGCGCTGGGCTTGGGGAATGGCCACCGTGTCGCTGGCGGCACAGATGACCACGGTGCCCCTGGTGGCCTACTATTTTGGTCGCTTCTCTT
>DAIOEQ010000296.1:0-2733 GCA_036746215.1 Prevotella sp. | reverse complement strand
CCAATGTGAACACTTCCGGCTACTATAAGCTGGAGATTCCGAGCGGCTACGAGGGTAAGACGGTGGGGCTCTACCTGCGTCATCCGGAGGGCGCTTCCGCCGGCCTGTATGCGGCTTATGAGGCTGTGCCTTCCACCGCAAGATATGATGTGGTGGCCAATGGCTACCAAGGCGCGCTGCAAGAACTGCTGATACCCGATGTGAAGGCGGGCAACTATTACATCTTGGCGCAGGACAACGCGGCCTTGGCCAATTCCACGGGCAATGTGTTCGCAGAGTCGGGCGGCGGATGGGCAACGACCACCAACATGACACTCGAAGCGCGGGAAGTGAACTTCGGAGCCACAGCTTTGAGCATCGCCGAGGGTGGCAGTGGCGGTTGGGTGTCCACGGATGTGAGGGGAGCCTTGTTCGACTCCATCATGGACTTCCGCCTGAAGTTGGCTGAAAAGGCCATCCCGGCCGAGGCTGTCACGTTCAATGGCATGGCAAGCTCCCGCGTCACGTTCAATCTCAATGACGCTTCCACAGGAACGTACGACGTCGTGTCGGAGCTTCCCGATGGGACAGTGGCCACCCTGCCTGGGGGCTTCAAGGTCGTTCCTGGCGCTTCCGTCGGCTTGGGGGCAAAGATTGAAGCTCCGAGCGTGGTTCGTGTGGACAGCTACGCCCCGATCTCCGTGTCGTATGCCAACGGCGGCAATACTGACTGTGAGGTCTATCGCCTGATGTTGGTCATCGACAATGGTTACCTTGGCACGACCATCAAGGACTTGGATCGCCACCAGTCGGTGCTCTATCTCGACTTGGGAAGCGAAAGCGACAGCCGTGGCTATACGTCCATCCCGCCTGGCACACAAAAGACCATCAACCTGTTTATGTACCAGACGGCACGCAGCAGCAACATAACAATTTATGTGGTGAAATAAAAAGGCTTATCAAAGATGAAGATCAAGAATCATATCAAACAAATGCTCTTGGGGGCAGGACTGCTTTTGGCGGCCCTGCCTTCCGGGGCGCAGAACATCATCCGTCCGAAAATAGCCGGTCCCAACGGACTTTGGGTGAATAGTTACAACGGTGTGCTGTTCTTCGGGCAGACGGACATGGAGACGCAAAACTCGCAAATGCCGATGCGGCTGCGTTTCTATTACAACAGTTCGGCGCGGTCTACCGACTATGGCTATGGACTTGGCTTTTCGTTGGGATACGAGATGCGTTACCGTGTCAATGAGATTGGTGGTGTCGTCATCGAGACGGGTGACGGGCGTTCCGATACTTTCAAGAAGTTTGGCAAGGAGTTCGAGGCTCCCGCTGGCGTGTTCAGCAAGGTGGAGGAATATGAGAGTGGCAAGTATCGCTTGACGGAGAAGTCGGGGGAGCAGTATTTCTTTGACGATGCCCGGCATGGCAAGGTGACGTCGATGACCGACCGCAACGGCAACAAGACCACGTTCACTTATCAAGACAGCTTGTTGGTGAGGGTGCGGGATGCCGTGGGGCATACGCTCAACTTCAGTTATGCTGACGGAATGCTGCGCACGGTCACGGCTTCCTTCCATAAAGGGAGTGTCAGCTATGAGTATGACGGCCTGCATCGGTTGAGGAAACGCACCGATGCCTTGGGCAACAGCACCCTCTATGGCTATGACAAGCAAAACCGGCTCTGTGAGATCACGGATGCCAATGGTCACAAGACGCTCATAGCCTACAACAACGGCGGCATGGTGAGCCGCATGAAAACCGACGCGTCTGACAAGTCGATACGCTACGAGGGCGACCGCACCGTCTTCATCGACTACACCGCTCCACAAAACCAATACTCCTACTATCGTTGGGACAGCCAGGGGCGTGTCATCGAGAAGGTGGGCTTGTGCTGCGGCATACAGTCTACGCTCGTGTATGATGATGATGACAATGTGGTGAAACGCACGGACGCCAACGGCAACACCACGTCCTATACCTATGATGACCGTGGCAACATGCTCTCTCTGACCGATGCCTTGGGCAACTCGGAGCGATACACCTATGACGACAAATTCAACCAGGTGACATCCTTCCAGGACAAGAATGGCAACAGCTATCGCTTTGATTATGACGCCAAGGGCAACCTGAGGACATTGTCGGGCCCGTTGGGGTTCAGCAACAGTTTTACTTATAACGACAAGGGCTGGCCGTCGACCACGACAGATGCCAACAGCAATGTGACGGCAACCACTTATAACGCGGATGGAACGACGGCCAAGGTGATGGATGCCGCGGGATACACCACCACTTATTCGTATGACGCGTGTGGAAACATCCTCGCCATGACCGACGGGCGCGGCAATACGACCTCATACGCTTACGACGACAACAACCAAATCACGTCGCAGACGGACGCCTTGGGCAACACGTCCACGTTGAGTTACGACAAGGTGGGCAACATTGTGCGTGTGAAAAACGCCAAGAACCAGATCCGGGCTTACAGCTATGACGCCTTGGGCAACGTGTTGACCATGACCGATCCCATGGGCGGTGTCTACGCTTACAAATATGACGGGAAGGGGAATGTGGTGAGCGTCACGGACCCGATGGGCCACGGGCGGTCGTTTGCCTGGAACGAGAAGAACAAGCTCATCTCGCAGACCGATGCGGCTGGCGAGACCACGGGCTATGACTATGACGCCAAAGGCAATTTGGCGGCTGTGTTCCTGCCCAACGGCAACACGCTGAATTACTTCTATGACAAGC
>DAIOEQ010000295.1:0-2766 GCA_036746215.1 Prevotella sp. | reverse complement strand
GTGATACCAGCTGACGCCGCCATTCATCCGCCAGCTGTGGCCACCGCGATAGCTCACGTAGAACGCCGGGCGACCGAAGTAGAAGTAGTCGCGATGCGGGTAGCGGGCGTAGATGCGGAAGTGCCAGAAACCAGCGTCCCAGTAAAGGGGACGATAGAAGTAGGCGGCATCCACGAAGGCGCGGTATTGCCAGTCGAGCAGGATGTAGCTCAAGTCGAGATTGCGCTGCGTCCAGTAGCTGCCGTAGAGGTCGTTGCGGCTGTTGATGCCCATCAGGTAGTCGAGGTTGATCTCATAGGCGGCCTCATACTGGTCGTCGGTGAGGTTGAGCTCGTAGGCCATCTTGTCGGTGAGAAAGAGAGCTTGGTCGCGGGCTTGCTCATAGCTCATGGCTGATGCCTGGACTGTCATTGTGATCAGTGCAACAAGCGCTAACATAAACTTTTTCATATCTCTGACTGTTAGAGGTTCAACATGTTTGGAAGATGCTCTTTCATCTTTTCACGTTGCAAAAATACGCCAATAATTCGGGCTTCCAAAAGGTTTTTCCCTACCTGGTGAGGGAAAATCCCTATGTCTGGCGACATTTTGTGGTCCGTGGAGGCTTTGCCCTCGTGAAAATGATGTATCTTTGCACTTATATAATAAGGTGGGGGCGCACGCCTTCCGCCCGAACCCAGAAAACAACAACAGATGAAACGACCCATCCTTACACTTGTGTCCCTGTTGTCGGCAGCTCCCCTGCTGGCGCAGTATGCCTGGCAGTATGACGCCGTCCCCGGCAAGTTGCGCCTGGGCGACGGCATACACTATGAGGCGGAGACACAAGGCTCGTTCTCGAAAGGCAAGACCCCCTTGTGGCTCAACGCCAACAAGTATGGCCTGTCGTCGCTCGACAAGACCAACGGATATGTGCGCGCCTCGGCCATCCGCCCGCTCACCAACGACTCCTCGCGACGCTGGGGCGTGGGCTATGGCGTCGACGTGGCCGCTCCGCTCCACTACACCAGCCATGTCGTGGTGCAGCAGGCCTTCGTCGAGGGCCGCTGGCTCCACGGCACGCTCACCGTGGGTGCCAAGGAAGAGCCCATGCAACTGAAGAACAACCGCCTCAGCAGCGGCTCCCAGACACTGGGCATCAACGCCCGCCCCGTGCCACAGGTGAGGCTGGCCCTGCCCCGCTATTGGACCATTCCCGCCCTGGGACGCTGGCTGCAGGTCAAGGGACACATCGCCTACGGCATGATGACCGACGACGGTTGGCAGCACTCGTTCACCGACAGGAAAAGCAAGTATGCCGACAACGTGCTCTATCACAGCAAGGCCGGCTACCTCAAGATAGGCAGCGAAGACCGATTCATACCCTGGTCGGTGGAGCTCGGCCTGGAGCAGGCCACCCTCTTCGGCGGCACCTCATACGTGCCCGACGGCAGCGGCGGCATGCGTGTCATCAAGAACGATAACGGCCTGTCGAGCTTCTGGCACGCCCTCATACCCGCCGGCGGAGACAAGCCCAGTGAGGGGACGGTCTACCGCAACAAGGAGGGCAACGTGCTGGGCAGCTGGCTCGTGCGCCTCAACTACGACGGCGACAACATGGCCCTGCACCTCTATGCCGACAAGTACTATGAGGACCTCTCGTCGATGTTCCAACTCGACTACGACGGCTACGGAGAGGGTGCAGAATGGAACAAGAAGAAAAAGACGCGCTTCTTCCTCTACGACTTCAAGGACTGGATGCTCGGGGCGGAGCTCAACCTGAAGTACGGCACATGGCTGCGAAGCGTGGTGCTCGAATATCTCTACACCGAGTATCAGAGCGGACCTGTCTACCACGACCACACGTCGGGGCGCGCCGACCACGTGGGCGGCCGCGACGAGTACTACAACCACTACATCTACACCGGATGGCAACACTGGGGACAGGCCATAGGCAACCCGCTCTACCGTTCGCCCATCTACAACGACGACGGCACCATCCGCTTTGAGGACAACCGCTTTATGGCTTTCCACCTCGGCTTCGACGGACAGCCCACCGACCGTCTCGACTATCGCGTGCTGGCCACCTACCAGGAGGGCCTCGGCACCTATGAGACGCCCTACACCAAGAAACACCACAACGTGAGCTTCCTGGTGGAGGCGGGCTACCGGCTGCCCCGTGGCTGGCGCGTGCGCGGCGCCTACGGCATGGACTTCGGCCACATACTCGGCTCCAACGCCGGTTTCCAACTCACCATTTCAAAATCAGGAGTATTCAACTTATGAAAAAGATATTTCTTCTTGTAGTCAGCGCCGTCTTGGCCACATCGTGCGGCGACCTCTTAGAGACCTCGGGCAACGGCGACCTCGACGGCTACTGGCAGCTGGCCCGGGTGGACACGCTGGCCACCGGCGCCACCGTCGACATGACGGGCAGCAAGGTGTTCTGGGGTGTGCAGGGCAAGTTTCTCAACGTGCTCGACACACACGAGTCGCCCTCGTATGGCTATATGTTCCGTTTCCAGCACACGGCCGACTCGCTGTGGCTCTCCGACGCCCGCGTGAACAATCGCGAGGTGTCCGACTCGCTGCTCACGGACGTGGCGCCCTTGCGCCCCCTGGGCGTCAACGAGCTGGCGGAGCGCTTCAGGGTGGAGCGGCTCACGGGCAACCGCATGGTGCTGCGCGGTAAGGTGATTCGCTTGCATTTCCGCAAGTTCTGACCCTCACGCCACCCATGCGAAAACGCGACACGCCCTGCCTCCAAAGACTGGAGGCAGGGCGTGT
>DAIOEQ010000294.1:0-2772 GCA_036746215.1 Prevotella sp. | reverse complement strand
GTATTGGCTCCCAGGTCCATATTGCACGACAGGTAATAGAGATTCTTGGCCATGTAGCTGTCCAGATACTCCTCCTTGGTCTGCTTCGACTGATGGTTCCAGTTGGCATCCTCGTTGAGCACCAAGGGCTTGTCGTCGCGCAGTCGCTCGCGCACCTCTGAGATGCTGAGCAACAGCCCGTTCTCATCACTCACGTAAGCGGCAAACGACGGGTCCATCCACACCCACTTGTTGAGTTCCCGGCTCCACACCACACAAATCACATGACAGTCGGGGTCGGTGTCGTAAGCCTTCGACTGGCAGGTCATGAAGCGGGCGGGATAGCCCATGGCCAGGTAGAGCTCTGAGAGCACGATGGCCAGTCCGCGGCAGTTCAAGCCACACCCCTCGGCCTTGCACGCCTTGTAGAGGTCAATGGCTGTGCGAGGCACATTGGGTATGCCACCACTGCCGTCATGCCTAATCTCATCGTGGAGCCAATACATGATGTTCTTGATGCGACTGATCTCATCGCCATTGCCCGCGATGCTGTCGAGCTTAAAGTACTCTCGGATGCGCGCCAGGTTAGGGTCAGTGGCTGGCGTATAGGTGAAACGGCGCGTCTGCCGGCCCTCACCCGTGCAGTAAGCGGAGGCCTGGCGAAGGATGTAGAGGTAGTCGGTCTGCTGGCGCACGCGCTCGGCGTATTGGGCGAAATGGGCCGTGTGGCGCACGTTATCAAGGTCCGTGTCTTGTTGGATATGCGCATACGACTCTTGTACGGGACTGAACCCGTAAGAAATGTCCAACATACGAAGGGCGTTGGCAGTGTCGTTTTTCAGGGAATAAAGGCAAGCCACATTGTAGGCGACACCGGCAAGGACTTGCGAGAGGAATTGCGAGCTCTTCGCCACTGGCGACGCACGCTGGAACAGGTGGGCAACGGAGTCGGCAATGACGGTTCCGCCCTGCTCCAGTGAACGCCCCACATACATATCGGAACGGCGGTAACCCACATAGCCGTCCACCCGGACTTTTGTCAAGAGGGGGCAACCGTCAAGTTGCTGCAGGTGCGAATCGAGTACCATCCCCTTGAATATCACCTCCTTCAGCTGTGGACAGTCCTTTGCCAACAAGGGGCCGCCCGTGCTGGCCGAGGTGCCAAAGACCACGCTCCGCAACTTGGGCAGGTTCAAAAAAGGAGTGCCGTCCATGTGCAGCACGGTGCCGGTGACTGTCACCCGCTCAAGCGACGGCATGTCGCGAAAGAGGGTGTAAGGCAAGTACAGCATGTCATGCAATGTGATGCTCTTGAGCGACGAGCACCCAAAGAAGCTGTTTGGGCCTATGCTCAAGAGGCTGTCGGGCATCACCAGGTCGGTCAACCCGTCACAATGGGCAAACAGGCTATCGGGGGCATCGAGGATGTCACGGCCCGTCTGGATGCGCGCCTTCGAGAGGTTGAGCGCCTGGAGCTTGCCCGTATGCTTGCCAGCCATCAGGCGGATGACCTTGAAATCGGCGGCGCTGAGCGTGCCCTCCAAGGCCAGGCTCGTGAGGGACGTTTGCTGTTTAGCGGTGAGGACTTGCGACAAGGTGCCTGGCTGTTTCACCACCACGCACTTGGGCGCCGCGAAAACATTTGTCGTGGAGAGGAGGAGCACCGTCACGAGGAGGCTCCATAGGGATTGTTTCGTCATGGGTCTACTGTTGCAACACCATTGGGTTATGGGTTTATGGATGAGTGTCTCTGCGATAGTTCGATCGCACCAAGGCTTCGTCGGACAGGGGATGGGCACTCGAGGTGTTGCGTTTCGATGGCCCTTAGCCTGCACGGCTTTCATACTCCTAATACGATATTAACGCAGAAATGTGACTACTATCAACAAGGCGGAACCTGATTTTAAGGAATTTTAATCAAAACAATAATAAAAAACCATAAACGCCCATGAGCGAACCCAAGACCATGTGTATATTTGCAGCCAAGAAATGATTCGCATGAAAAGACTTTTATCACTTGTCGTTGCCTCCGGCATGGCCTCCGCGCTCATGGCGCAGAGTGAGTGGTCAGCGTTCAAGACGCCAACGGCCATGAAGCCCTTAGGCTCCGCTTATGCCATGCGCCCGCAACCCATGCAGCCCCAACTGATGGCTTCGCCTTCGCTGTCCATAGCACCAACGTCCAGCGTTCCTGTTCGTAGCCAACGGAAACAGACTGAGCAGCCTGCCACCCACGAGGAGGAACTCGACAGCGTCCGGTGGTACCCGACCCCCTACTCCACCTACTATAATTATGGTCCCCTCCACGAGGGCCTCAACGTGAGCCTCGACATGAGTGCCTTCGCCACCTTCGGCAAGCACGCCAAGGGCGGCGGCTTCGGCCAGCGACTCAACGCCACGTGGCTGCAATCGTTGGGGAAGCGCGGATGGGTGGCCGCGGGCGGATACATCAACCACCTGAACTGGCGGGGCGACAGCTACACCAGCGGAGGACTGACAGCCGAACTGGGCTATCAGTTTGACGACCACTGGTCGGCCTACATCTACGGGCAGAAGTCGCTGGTCAACCAGGGTGGCCGCCACACAGGGCTCTCGCCTTACGGCCGCGGTTTCTACGGCTGGGGCTACTCGCCCTTCCTGGGCAATGACCTGGGCGACAAGCTGGGCGCCGCCGTCAGGTGGACACCCAATCCCACCCTCTCCGTCGAAGTGTCCGTGGAGAAGGACTGGTACCCCAAGAGCACCACAGGCTATTGGGGACAATCGAGTAGGAGGTAAACACTAATCATAGGT
>DAIOEQ010000293.1:0-2773 GCA_036746215.1 Prevotella sp. | reverse complement strand
ACATTTTAAACATTTTATCCAAAATAATATGTCTTTTTGTTGTATTTTAGCAAGAAAACCTTTACCTTTGCAATCGAAAGTAAAAGAAAAGATTGCCCATCTTTCGGCAAGGCATGAAAATGTTATCCCCCGAAGACTGAACACCCACAAAACAACAACCAATAACATAAATTATGAAAGCAACTGAAGTAGTAGAGAAATTGCAACAGCTGTATCCTGGTCAGCCAGAATACATCCAAGCCGTTAGCCAAGTGCTTAGCACCATCGAAGAGGAGTACAACAAGCACCCTGAGTTTGACCGCGAGAATCTCATTGAGCGCTTGTGTATCCCCGACCGCATCATCAAGTTCCGCGTGAATTGGGTAGACGACAAGGGCAACGTGCAGACCAACAACGGCTACCGCGTACAGCACAACAACGCCATCGGCCCGTACAAGGGCGGCATTCGTTTCCATGCTTCGGTGAACGAAAGCATCCTGAAGTTCTTAGCATTCGAGCAGACATTCAAGAATTCGCTGACTACGCTTCCCATGGGCGGCGCCAAGGGTGGCTCCGACTTCTCGCCCCGCGGAAAGTCAAACGCTGAAGTGATGCGCTTCTGCCAGGCTTTCATGAAAGAGCTGTGGCACTACATTGGCCCCGATTGCGATGTCCCCGCGGGTGACATTGGCGTGGGCGGTCGCGAGGTTGGCTACATGTTTGGCCAATACAAGGCGTTGACCCACCAGTTTGTAGGCATTCTCACTGGCAAGGGCCAAGAGTTTGGCGGTTCGCTGATTCGCCCGGAAGCCACCGGCTACGGCAACGTCTACTTCCTGGAGGACATGCTTAAGACACGTGGCATAGACCTGAAAGGCAAAACCGTATTGGTGTCGGGTGCCGGCAACGTGGCCCAGTACACGCTGGAGAAGCTCCTGCAGTTAGGGGCCAAGCCTCTGACATGTTCCGACTCCGACGGTTACATCTACGATCCCGATGGAATCGACGAGGAGAAATTGGCCTACATCATGGAGCTGAAGAACGTGGAACGCGGACGTATCAAAGAATATGTGGAGGAGTATCCCACAGCCAAATATGTGGCAGGCGCCAAACCTTGGTTTGAAAAGGCCGACATCGCAACGCCCTGCGCCACCCAGAATGAGATCAACGGCGAGGCAGCTGAAGCCTTGGTGAAGAACGGCGTGATAGCCATCAGCGAGGGTGCCAACATGCCTTCCACTCCCGAAGCCATCAAGGTATTCCAGGACGCAAAGATTCTCTACTGCCCTGGCAAGGCCAGCAACGCAGGTGGCGTGGCCGTATCAGGTCTGGAGATGACGCAAAACTCAGAGCGTCTGAAGTGGACACGCGAGGAGGTTGACGCAAAGCTCCACAGCATCATGAACGAAATCCACGCCGAGTGCGTCAAGTATGGCACACAGCCAGATGGCTACATCAACTACGTGAAGGGTGCCAACGTGGCCGGCTTCCTGAAAGTGGCCAAGGCCATGATGGCCCAAGGCATCGTCTGATTGACACGAACAACACAAACACAAAGGCCGGAAAGCCAACGCAGACCGTCCTTATAAGGAAAGCCGCATCCCGATATCGGGATGCGGCTTTTGTTGTTGTAGTCAACAAGGCATAAAAAATCCGCCACACGCAACATGCGGTGGCGGATATGCGTTTACTTGATAATGCCTTGCTCGACGAAAATCTTCTTGAGCTTCTGCACACCCTCCTCCACTTGTTCTTTGGAATGGGAGGCCATCAAGGCAAAGCGGACCAACGTGTCCTGCGGCGCGCAAGCGGGCGGAATGACAGGGTTGATGAAGACCCCGGCATCGAAAGCAAGCTTAGTCACCAAGAAAGTTTTCTCGATGTCACGCACATAGAGCGGGATAATCGGGCTCTCCGTCTCACCTATCTCAAAGCCTTCCTCACGGAAACGCTCCAGAGCGTAGTGAGTGACATCCCACAAGTGCTTGATGCGCTCAGGCTCATTCTGGATGATGTGGAGCGCCTCAAGGGCAGCAGCCGTGGCTGCAGGCGTGTCACTGGCCGAGAAGATATAGGTACGTGCCGTGTGACGAAGATAGTTGATGGTGTCCTTGTCGGAAGCGATAAATCCTCCGATGGAAGCCAAGCTCTTAGAGAATGTACCCATGATAAGATCAACCTCATCCGTAAGTCCGAAGTGATCACAGACGCCACGTCCCTGCTTGCCAAACACGCCCAGTCCATGGGCCTCGTCGACCATGATGGAACAATTGTATTTGTGCTTCAGGTCCACGATGGCGGGCAGGTTGGCCAAATCTCCTTCCATGGAGAAAACGCCGTCCACCACAATCAGCTTGACAGCGTCATGCGGCAACTTGGCGAGCACACGCTCCAGGTCGGCCATGTCATTATGCTTATAATGGAGCTGTGTGGCGAAACTCAAGCGACGTCCATCGACGATGGAAGCGTGGTCGCGATCATCACAGATAAGATAATCACCGCGCCCCACCACTGCGGGAATCACGCCCGAATTGACAAAGAAGCCCGTGGAGAAGCAGAGCGCATCATCCTTGTGCTCAAACTCGGCCAACTCCTTCTCCAACTGCACGTGGATGTCGAGCGTTCCGTTGAGGAAGCGGCTGCCCGCGCAACCCGAGCCATACTTGTCGAGGGCTTTCTTGGCTGCCTCGATGACGCGATCGTCACCTGTCAGGCCCGTGTAGGCGTTGCTGCCAAACATCAAGACCCTGTGGCCACCCATGGTCACAACAGGTCCCTGCTTGCTGGTGATGGC
>DAIOEQ010000292.1:0-2775 GCA_036746215.1 Prevotella sp. | reverse complement strand
CCTGGTGTCCTGGTGCTTCGGACGTGAGACAGGGCGCGAGGCCAGGCGCCACCTGCTCTGGGCGGCCCTGTTCTTCGCAGCTTACTGGGCCCTGAGGCTGGCTCTACCCAACTATTACCACAAGGAAAGCAACGAATATCTCACCGCCTCGGCCATCGAGAAGGTGAAAAACGTGGCCAAATATGCTCTTTTCTCCTACACGTCGGTGGATTTCGTCAGCCTGCTCCATCGGCCCAGCCGCAACACGACGTTCCTGCTGCTGACCCTGCTCCTGTCGGCACCCTACTTCGCGCTGAACCTCATTCAAGCCTTCCGGCGACGACACGACAGGCGCCTGTGGGGCTTGCTCGCCGCCTCTTGGGTGGCCGCGCTGCCTCACCTGGCAACGCTCTTCAGCACCATGCACGCCTACGCCGGACTGGCCCCTCTGGCCTTGCTGGCCGGATGGCTCATGCCAGAGCGAGGACGTGGACAACACGTGGCCGCGGTGGCATTCGGCCTCTACGTGGCATCGGCGCTCGCCGTGGACGCGCGCCACTACGCCAAGGCCTACCAGTCGGGCATGGACGGCTACCGCATGGCACTCGAGACCATACGCCAGACCCACAAGCCCACGCACCGCGTGTGTTGCCTCTGCGTGGACCACGGCGAGGAGAAATACTCGTGCTTCTGCGTCATCCCCTACGACTCCTACGGCTGGGGCAACGCCGTGATATGGCAAACAAGGGGACGATGGCCCCAAACACTCGACGCAGAGACCATCAGCGCCGAGGACAACCCACGACAGGCGGCCCTCAAGAAACTGCGTGAGGGCTACGACCACGTGTGGATTGCCGACGGAAAAAACATCCAAGTGATCGAACGATGAAACCACTGCGCGACATACTGTTCCTACAGACATTCGGCATCATCCTCGTGGTGCTGGGACATTCCTTCTACCAGTTTCCCGCCGACACGCCGTTCATCCGGTGGATCTACGGGTTCCACATGCCCCTGTTCTTCTTCATCTCGGGTTATCTCCTGAGGTATGTGCATGGCGACCTGGCACACCTTCGGCTCACGGGACGCAAAGGCTACCTGACGCGTAAGGCCCGCCGCCTGCTCGTGCCCTACGCCGTCATCAGCAGCCTGTTCTTCGTGCCCAAGGCCATCCTGTCGCGTTACAGCGTCAGGCCCATACACCTCAACCTGCGCGACTACCTCGACCAGTTGCTCGTGCCCTACCACAACGTGTTTGGCGCCTACTGGTTCATGCCCACACTGTTTCTCATCTTCACCGCCTTCGCCATCGCCCGCAAGGCATGGGGAAAGCGCACCGTGACAGGAGGAGGCGCCATGGCGCTCGCCGTCCTGGCCCTGGCCAACAGCCTGATGCCCTTCACCAAGGACAGCCTGCTCAACGTGGCTGGCGCGGCCTTCTACATGGTCTATTTCACCGCCGGCTATCTCTACCAGGCCTCACGCCTCGAACAAGCCATCAAAAAAGCCAATGCCATGATGGTCGTCATCATGACACTGGCTCTATCCGTCGTGTTGTTGCATGTTCCACAGGGCTCGCTGACCGACCTGCTCATGGCGCTCAACGGCATTCTCATGAGCATAGGCCTGGCGCAGGCCTACGAGCGGCACGGCTGCCACGGGCTCGACCACCTATATGGCTACACCTACCACATCTATCTGTACAGTGGCTTCTTCCAAATCATGGCCTTGCAGGGGCTGCTCCACTTTGTGAGCTTGCCCCCGTCGGCGTATGTGCCCCTGGCCTTTCTCATGGGCCTTTACGGGCCTTGGGCAATGCGGAAAGCCTGGCGGCGCTGGCGCGGTTAGCTCAACCGGAGCATGCGTTCGATGGGCTTCACGGCCTCGGCGGCCACCTCTTGGGGTATCTCAATGGAGGGCCATCCCTGCTTCAGTGCATTATAGATTTTCTCCAACGTGTTTTTCTTCATGTACTCACACTCGTTGCACGAGCAACCCAACGAACCCTCAGACACCTCCGGCGGCACGGGGATGAACTCCTGACCAGGACAGGTGCGCTGCAACTCATGCAGGATGCCCGCCTCGGTGGCCACGATGAACTGGCGTGTCTCAGGATGCTCCTGCGCATACTTGAGCATCGTGGCGGTGGAACCCTTCACGTCGGCCACCGCCAACACGGGAGCCTTACACTCCAGGTGGGCCATGACAACGGCCTCCGGGTGCTCGCGCTTGAGCTTCACGATCTCCTCCACCGAGAACTTCTCATGCACGTGGCAACCACCATTCCAGAGCAGCATGTGGCGGCCTGTCACCGAGTTGATGTAGTTGCCCAGGTTGTAGTCGGGACCAAAGATAATCTTGGCGTCGGCCGGGAAGGTGTCGATGACCTTCTTGGCGTTGCCCGAGGTCACCACACAGTCGGTGAGCGCCTTCACGGCTGCCGTGGTGTTGACATAGCTCACCACCTGGTAGCCGGGATGCTCAGCCTTGAACTTCCTCAGGTCCTCGGCCTTGCAACTGTCGGCGAGCGAGCAACCCGCCGTGAGGTCGGGGCAAAGCACCGTCTTGTCGGGCGAGAGCAACTTGCAGGTCTCCGCCATGAAATGCACGCCGCACATCACCATGACCTTGGCGTCGGTCTCGGCTGCCTTGCGTGCCAAGGCCAGCGAGTCGCCCACAAAGTCGGCGATGTCCTGTATGTCGCCCGTCGTGTAATAGTGAGCCAGGATGATGGCATCTTTCTCTTCGCACAGTTTGCGTATCTCCTTCTTTAAGTCGAGCGACTTGTCGACAGGC
>DAIOEQ010000291.1:0-2786 GCA_036746215.1 Prevotella sp. | reverse complement strand
GCAAGGTCGACTATTCTTATGGTGGGGAGGTGAAGGACACCATCAACCTCGGAACCATCAAGTTGCAGCCCACCGCGCTGATGTTGCAGGAGGTGGAGGTGACGGCCAAGATACCGCGCATCACGATGAAGGGCGACACCATCGTCTTCAACCCCGAGGCCTTCAAGCTGAAGGAGGGCGCCCGTCTCGATGAGCTCATCAAGAAGCTGCCGGGCGTGGAGAACCGCGACGGCAAGCTCTACTGGAACAACAAGCCCATCCGCCTGATGATGAACGGCAAGGATATCTTCGGCGGCGACCAGATTGTCGGCGAGTTGCCGGCTGAGGTGGCCAAGAAGCTCAAGCTCTACAACCGCAAGTCGGAGCTGGCGCGACACACGGGCAAGGACGACGGCGAGGAGGACAACGTGCTCGACATACAGGTGAAGCCGGGATTTCTCGACAAGTGGTATGGCATCATGGACGCCTTCTACCAGACAACTGACCGCTATATGTTTGACCTGACGGCCAACAGGCTCAGCGACCACGACCCGCAGATGGTCTTCGCCCAGGCCAACAACCGCAACCGATACATCAACAAGAGCATGCGCATGTCGATGGACGCCAACATCGACGGAGACGGCAAGAGCCAGTATGGCTCCTACAACTACCAGCACAACTGGCAGCCAAAGGGCACCGAGAAGCTCTCGACCAGCCGTGTGGATGTGGGTGCCAGCATGGACCATCGCGACGGATGGAACACCGACTGGAACTCCACGGAGACCTTCTTCCCCAATGAGGACCGCACGATGTCGCTCTCCAAGGCTTACCACAACAACCACACACTTGCGCCACGGCTCACATCCAACCTCTTTGTCTACGCCGACTCACTCAACTCCTTCAAGGTGAGCCTGAACGGCAGTTATGAGAAGACGCACGGCCTCAACAAGGACGAGGGCGCGTCTTACAGCTACCAGCCCGACCAGTTCCAGTACTTCCCGCTGGCCACAGCCATGGGCGCCAAGCCCGGCGACGCACTCTACGACCACCTGGTGACCCGCAACCGCAACTACCAGACGCGCGACGGCAAGCAGCGCAACCTCTCGCTCAACTACTCGTGGACGCACTACCTGGGCAAGAAAGGCTCATTCTCCGTCAGCGGAAACACTTCGGCGAGCGGCGAGAACAACGATACCTACAACAATCGCGAGCTCGAATACCTGCGCGAGGGCCGACAGGAGAACCAGTGGCAACACTTCGACTACTTGCACCACAACGCCCAGTCGACCCTGGGCGCCACATTCGATTACTGGCTGACACAGAAGCTCTACGTCAACTTGACCGACAATGTGACTTACGGCCGCGACCGCTCGCGCCGCAACGTCTTCGCCGACACCAGTGAGGCACAGGCCGAGGGAGGCGTGGCCACCACGCCCGACACGGACAACCACATGGACGCCACGGTCAGGACATGGACCAACGAGCTGGCATTGAAGTCGACCATCACGCCCGTCAAGTCGCTGAGCATCATGCCTAAGTTCGCCTGGACGGCACAACACGAGGACGCCGACTACCAGTACGGACAACTCGACACGACGGCCGTGCGCAACAGCCACACGCTCGCACCCTCTGTCTTCTTGAAGTGGAAGCTCAGCCGCACGCGCAGCATGGACCTGCAGTTTGCCTACACCACCACGGTGCCCGAGTTGGTCAGCACGTTCGACTACCGCAACACCATCGACCCGCTCAACATCGCCGTGGGCAACGCCCGCCTCAGCAACACCCACAGCCACACCACCACCTTCGGCTACCACCGCATGTGGCTACGCCGACAGATCGTGTTGGGACTCACCGCCTCCTACACCAAGGACATCAACCCGCTGGGATCACTCTTCAGCTACAACGCCCTCACGGGCGTCTACACCTCCAAGCCCGTCAACGTGAAGGGAGGCGACCAATGGCAGTTCGGCGTCAACTACGACCAAGGCCTCGGCGTCGACTTCCGCCTCATGAACAAGCTCAGCCTCACCAGCTCGCAGGCCTATGGCTATCTCACGCTCCTCAACAACGAGGACCTGCCCGCGCTCAACCACCAGAAACGCTTCGGTCTCGACAACGACCTGTCGCTCACCTATGAAACGGAGAAAGTGCAACTGGAGTTTTTTGACCGGATCGGGTGGAACCGTTACCGCTACGACGCGTCGGCCTATGACAGTCATCCGCTCAACAACCGCGTGGGCTTCAACGGCACAATTGACCTCGGTCCCTTCGAGTTCTTTTTCAATGTCTATGACCTGTACAATGCGGGCTACCAGACCACGGCCATGAACGGCCACCGCATCCTGGCCAACGCCTACGTCCAATATAAGTTCTGCAAGAACAAGTGCAGTCTGATGCTCTATGGCCAAGACCTCTTCAACAAAGATGTCGACTACGACAGCGAGTACACTTCCTACCAGCGGATGGAGTCGTCGTCCGACTACATGCACCATTACGCATACCTGAAGTTCACCTACCGCTTCGACGCCAAGGAGAAGAAGAACAAGAAATAAGACCGGTTGCGTACGGCTCCACCAATTGACTAAGCAAGGAAATCCTATGAGTACATAAACACGCGGGTATGGCAAGTGCAAAGGTTGTTTGTGTTGTATAGGTTGTAAAGGTCGTTGTAAAGGTCGTTTTAAATTCATGCAGCGTATGGATTTTTAAGTAGTGTGCAGGTTTTATGCAGCGTGAGCGGTTTATCAAGGTTTATGGCCGGTCGTATGGGAAGGCAGCGCCAGCCGCCATGCCAAGGGCGAGGCTCC
>DAIOEQ010000290.1:0-2816 GCA_036746215.1 Prevotella sp. | reverse complement strand
GTGACGCGGTCGGTCACGGAGAGCGTGTAGCCCTCTGTGCCCAGGGCCTTGTCTTTCTTGATCTCGAGATAGATGTCGCCGGCCTGTGCCTTGTGGCGCTGAGGCAACTGCGTCTCCACGCCCAACGACTTCTTTAGGTCGCTGGCCAAGATTTTGGCCACCTCGAGCACCTTGGCGCTGTTGGCGTCCTTCTTGATGACTACGCAAGGCTTCAGCGAAGCCACTTGGTCGTCGGCCGTCGCGAAGGTCAGGAGGCCCTCGCCTCCCTTCCAACTCTTGAGCTCTGGGATGACAAACGGCTTGTCGTTGGTCGCTGAGACGGGGCGCGGCGCAAGCGCTGCCAATAGGCAACACGCCGCAAGGATGGTTTTCTTTATCATGTATTAGGTATTAGTGTGTGTTCCTTATTTGGCCAGCAACTTGCCGTCGCGCAGACCGATGACGGCCGTCTTGCCTTTCTTTAGCGCGACGGAGAGCGTCTGCCCGCGGTAACGCACGAGACACGGCGCGCCACTGTGGGAGCGGATGCGGGCCTCGGCGAGCTGGCCGCCACGCCATGTGATGTCCACCTCGAAGTTGCCGCGGGCGCGAAGGCCCTTCACCTGGCCGTCAGCCCAAGCGTCGGGCAAGGCCGGGAGGAGATGGATGTCGCCGTCCTGGCTCTGCAGCAACATCTCCGTGACACCTGCCGTGCCACCGAAGTTGCCGTCGATCTGGAAAGGCGGGTGCAGGTCCCAGAGGTTGTCGGCGGTGCCGTTCTTGAGCAGGTTGCCATAGAGCTTGTAGGCGTGGTTGCCGTCGAGCAGGCGCGCCCAGAGGTTGAGCTTCCATCCCATGCTCCAGCCCGTGGCGCCGTCGCCCCGATGCTCCAGCACCACCTTGGCCGCCTCGGCCAGCTCGGGCGTGTGCGTCCAACTGACGGTGTGCCCCGGGTGCAGGCCAAAGAGATGATTGACGTGGCGATGCTCATCCGTGGGGTCGTCGATGTCGCGACTCCATTCCATGAGCTGCCCGTAGCGTCCGATGCGGTAAGGAGGCAGGTGTCGCAGGATGTCTTGCCACTGGCGGGTCTCCTCAGCGTCTACGCCGAGCGTGTTGGCGGCCTCCACCGCGTCGGTGAGCAACTCGCGCACCACGGCTTGGCAGAACGTGGCGCCGTCGTCGACGATGCCGTGCTCGGGAGAGGTGCTGGGAGCCACGGTGTAGGAGCCGTCGGCCTTATGCCACAGGAAGTCCTGGCAGAACAGCGCGGCGCCCCGGATGATGGGGTAGGCCTCGCGGCGAAGCCATGTCGTGTCGCGGCTGAAGGTGTAGAGGTCATAGACCTGTGAGGCCAGCCACGGGCCGGCGACAGGCGACAGGTTCCACGACATGTCGCGGTCGCGCAAGGGCGCCGTGAAGCCGAAGGGGTTGGCGGAGATGGAGGCCGTCCATCCTCGCGCGCCATAATAGGAGCGTGCCGTGACGGCGCCGGGTTTCACCAACGAGCGCACATAGTCGACAAAGGGCTGCGCGCACTCCTGCAGGCCGTCTTGCATCACGGGCCAGTAATTCATCTGGATGTTGATGTTGTTGTGGTAGTCGGCATGCCAAGGCGCGTCCATATTGGCCAGCCACAGGCCTTGCAGGTTGGCGGGGAGGTTGCCGGCGCGCGACGAGGCGATGAGCAGGTAACGGCCAAACTGGAAGTAGAGCGCCTCCAGGTAGGGGTCGGCCGTGCCCTTGCGGTAGTCGGCCAGCCGCTGTGGCGTGGTCTTGTTGTCCACGGATGGGGTGGTGGTCGCGTGGGGTTCGCCGCCCAAAGTGAGGCTGACGCGTGAGAAAAGACGCTGGTAGTCGGCCAAGTGGCGGGCCAGCAGCCTCTGGTAACTCATGCCCTTGGCGCTTCTCAGCCAGTCGGCGGTGGTCATGGAAGGATCCACCCCCACGTATGTCTTGGGGTCGGAAAAGTCGGGGTCGAAGTTCATCTTATAGTCGGTGTCGGCCGTGAGGATGAACTCCACCTCGTCGGCACCTTCCACGCGCAGGCGTGGCTCACTGTCGCGCACCACGCGACCACCCTTGTGGCGCATGGCCACCCGCACCGTGAGCTTCATGTCATTGTTGTAAAGGGTGCCCAGGTAGAGCAGTTCGTCGCCCTCCACGCGCACGGTGGGACCATAGCCCTCCCATGTGGGCAGGTAACGGAGCGTCAGGTTCTGCTGTCCTTTCTTGTCGGCCGTGAAGCGCATGACGAGCACGTTGTCGGGGTGGGAGCAGAACGTCTCGCGCACGTAGCGCACGCCCCCATTAGTAAAGGTCACGCGCGCCAGTGCCGAGTCGAGCGACAAGGTGCGGTTGTAGCTGCCCTCGTCGCAGCCCGTGAGCCCCGTGGCCACACGCAACTCGCCCAGTGTGGTGTAGTTGCCGAAGCGCCACTCCTGCTCGTCCGCCCGCTCGTATGATGCCACACCGTTCATGTTGTTGGCGGTGAGCTGGGCCGCCTGGGCCGAGTCGCCACGGGTGAAGGCGTCGCGTATCTGCCGCAGGGCGTCGGTTGACTGCTTGTTGACATTCCAGTAGTGGGCGGGCCCTTTCTTTGTTGCCGGGCCGCCATTCCAGAGCGATATCTCGTTGAGCGAGAGGTGCTCTGTGCCGACACTGCCGAAGACCGACGCCCCGATGCTGCCGTTGCCCAGGGGTAGGGAACGGCGCTCCCACTGCGAATCGGCCGCATGGTCGGGGTGATACTCGCCCGGCTCGGGTGCGGGCTGGTTGAAGCGGATATGCCATGGGCGCTGGGCCAGCTTATTCTTCCATTTCTTGTTATTAAATTT
>DAIOEQ010000289.1:1889-2838 GCA_036746215.1 Prevotella sp. | reverse complement strand
ACGGTCTTCGTGGAGTCGTAGAGCTCGGTGAAGGCGTAGCTCGCCGCCTTGCTGGCCGGCACACCCGAACTGACGAGGCGGTCGTAGAGGTAGCTACCGAACGGCTCGGCCTCGGGGAAGAACACGCGTCCGTTGCTCACGGTATAGCCCTCCACATAGTCGAAGTAGCCGTTGGGGTGCGCCTTGTAGTTGTTGTCGAGGCGGTCGGCGCCCAGGAACTTGATGAGCGTCTGGTCCTTGACCTGCTGCTCGGGTATATAAGAAAGGTATACGCCCGTGGTGTCGCTTTGGTATTTCACGTCGAGCCTGAACTTCTCTCGCTCCACCGACGAGGCCAGGTAGTAGACGTTCTTCATCATCAGGTCCCAGTTGCCCTGCTGCGGGTTGTTGCTGGTGTTCTTGAGCGACTTGACGAAGAGTGCCTTGTTGACGTCGGTGACGTCGCTGGCAAACTCGCCCACCTGGTAGGTCTGTCCGCCGTAGGTGTACTCGTAGGCGATGGCCAGCACCTGGTCGGTCTGCAGGGACGTGCGCAGAGAGACGTAGCCCAAGGCCGTGTTGACGGTGTATTCGGATGAGTTGAGCAGGCGGGCGCTCTGCAGTTTCTCGTAGTCGGAGCCGCCCACGAGGCCGGCGCCCTCGAGCACGGTCGACGTCTGGTCGATGTCGCGCGCCTCGGCCAGCTGGTTGACCACGGTCGAATACTCCGTGTTGGCGCCGTTGGCCGGCACCGCCGAGCCGCCAGCCGCCCACATGGGGTTGCTCGCCTTGGCCTCGCCCAGGTCGGTCAGGGCCACGATGTTGCGCGTGTTGTTGGTGGTTCCCGTCTTGTTGGTCACCCAGATCTCCACACGGTTGATGGTGACGCCTGTCGTCAGGTTGGGCAGCGTCTTCATGGCCGCGTCGTAATGGTTGCGGAAATACTGTGAGAGGAAGAAGTGGCGGTTCT
>DAIOEQ010000289.1:0-1805 GCA_036746215.1 Prevotella sp. | reverse complement strand
AGTCGGCCGCGTCGATTTCAAAGGGAGTGAGCTGCGTGCCGCCCTTCGAAGAGACGCTCTTGGAGGAGCTCTTCTTTTGCGAGGCGACGAGTTGCAGCTTCAGTTTGCCAAACTGCAGGTCGGTGCGCAGTCCGAAGAGGGAGCTGGCGCCCTGCACCAGGGAGGAGTTGCTGGGGAAGGATATGTTGCCGCCCTCGACGAGCTTGATGATTTCGTCTTCCTTGCCGTCATACTTCAGCTTCATGTTTTGCGAGTCGAAGTCGAAGGTGGCGTCGGTGTTGTAGTTGAGGTTCATGTTGACCTTGTCGCCCACCTTTCCGTTGACGTTGAGGTTGATTTTCTCGTCGAAGTCCATGGTTGTCTTGTTACGGCTGCGCACGGGCAGTGACGGGTTGTCAATCTTCTTGTTGGTGGCGCCAAACTTCAGCTCGGCCGTTCCCTGTGTGCGGATGCGCACGCCGCCTGGCCCGAAGATTTTCTCCGCGGGTCCGAGGTCGAAGTGCATGTCGGCAAAGTCGAACTTCTCCTTGCCCTTGGCCTCATAAATCTCGTCGTTCTTCGACCGGAAATAAGCGTCCCGAGCGTGTTTCTCGCTCCATTTGAGGTATTCGGCGGTGGTCATCATGAACGGCGTGGCGAGATAGGAGTCGCCAAACTTGGCGCCGATGACATAGCGGTCGAGCGAGTCGTTGTAGCTCACCTCATAGCGCACGCCTTCGGGGCGTTTCAGGTCAAGCACGCCCTGGTCGAGGTCGTCGTAGGTGATGGGCACGGTGCGCTGGATTTTCCAGCGTGGGTGGAGCAGTGAGTCGGGTATGGAGTCCTCGTCGATGATGAGGTCGTTGAGGTTGCCCACGCTCTTGCCGGTGCCCTGCTTGCCGGTCGCCTTGCCGTTCTGCCGTTGGCCGCCCTGCTGACCCTTTCCTTGCTGGGTTCGCCTGGCTTGCTGGCGCGGGTCGACCTGCTGGCGCGGATACACGAAGGCATAGCCGGCCATGGCGATGGTCAGTGCGATGAGGATTGATATGCCGTGTTTCCTGATGTTCATTCCTGCCGATTACTTGATGCGCTTGAGCGCTTCCTTGATAACCATCTCCACGGCCATGTCGGGCTGCTCTGTGAGGATGGCCGTCACCACCTTAGATGCGGGCGCGGGCGAGAAGCCCAGCATGGTCATGGCCGACACCGCCTCGTCTTTCACGGCGCTGTTGACCGTGGGCTGCTCCTTGCCGCCTGACGAGACGTGGAGCTCATTGGCGATGCCCGACGACACGATCTTGTCCTTCAGGTCTACGATGACACGCTGGGCGGTCTTCAGGCCAATGCCCTTGACGCTCTTGATGGCTTTCTCATTGCCGCCCGCGATGGCGTCGCACAATTCCGCGGGCGTCATCGACGAGAGCATCATGCGGGCCGTGTTGGCGCCCACGCCAGACACGGAGATGAGCATGCGGTAGAGCTCGCGCTCCTGGCGTGTGGCAAAGCCGTAGAGCGTGAACGAGTCGTCGCGGCCGCCGGCAACGAGCACCTCGTGCACGTAGAGCCTCGCCTGCTTCTTGCCCTGCACGCCCGTGTAGGTGTTGAGCGATATGTTGAGCGCATAGCCCACCCCGCCGGCCTCGATGACAGCCAGTGTGGGGGTGAGCTCAGTGAGCTCGCCTTGAATGTATTCTATCATAAAAAAGTGTTCAATGTCTGTACGTACCTCTTTATAACGCCTGCACCCCATGATTATTGCCTCCTTGGACGATTTATTCGCACAAGAATCGGCAAGGCGCGCCGCTTGCGGGGTCTCCAAAACGGGT